>DATIWW010000547.1:0-2686 GCA_035519175.1 Terriglobales bacterium | reverse complement strand
GGACGCTCGTTGGAGCAGGCCCACTGCGCGAAGCCCACGAAGAAGCGCTGCTCGGGGGTGAGCCCGTCCTTGGGCTTGAGCTTCATGTCCTTGTCGGCGTTCTGCCAGGCGATGTAGCCCAGGATCTCGCCGCCCAGGTCGGCCACGTCCTCGCCCAGGGTGAGCCGGCTGTTGATGTGGACGTCGTCCACCACCACGTAGGTGGCGTACTGGTCCTGGACGCACTGGGTGCGCTGCTTGAACTTCTGGGCGTCGTCCTTGGTCCACCAGTCCTTGAGGTTGCCGGCGGCGTCGAACTGGCGGCCCTCGTCGTCGAAGCCGTGGGTGAGTTCGTGGCCGATGGTGCCGCCGGTGTTGCCGTAGTTGGGGGCGTCGTCCTCCTTGGCGTCGTAGAGGGGCGGCTGCAGCACGCCGGCGGGGAAGTTGATGTCGTTCATCTGGGGATCGAAGTAGGCGTTGACGGTGGGCGGGGTCATGCCCCACTCGCCGTGGTCCACGGGCTTGCCGATCTTGTTGATGTCGCGGTGAGACTCAAAGGCGACGGCGTTGCGGACGTTGCCCGCGAAGTCGCCGGGGGTGATGGCCACCGAGCTGTAGTCGCGCCACTTGTCGGGATAGCCGATCTTGTTGCGGATGGCGTGCAGCTTCTTGAGGGCCTGCTGCTTGGTCTCGGGACTCATCCAGTCGAGCTGGTTGATGCGCTGCTCCATGGCGCCCTCGATGAGCTGCACCATCTTGAGGGTGTCGGCCTTGAGCTGGGGGGAGAAGACCTTCTTGACGTAGGCCTGGCCCAGGGCCTCGCCCAGATCGTCGTCCACCCACTGCACGCAGCGCTTCCAGCGCGGCTGGAGTTCCTTGGCGCCGCGCAGGTACTTGCGGTAGAAGTCGAAGTTCTCCTCGACGAAGGGCTGGGAGAGGTAGGAGGAGTAGGCGTTGGCGAGGTGGAAGCGGAGGTAGGTCTTCCAGTCGTCCAGGCTCTCGCCGGCCACCTGAGCGTTGACCTCCTTGAAGAAGTCGGGCTCGGCCACATTGAGGATCTCGAAGGAGGGCGCCTGGACGGCCTGGAAGTAGGCCTGCCAGTCGAAGTTGGGGGCCAGGGCGGCCAGGTCGGCGACCTTCATCTTGTGCTTGAGCTTGTAGGGATCGCGGCGCTCGACGCGGGTGAGGGAGGCCGCGGCCATCTCGGTCTCCATGCGCATGACGGTCACGCTGTTGGCTTGCGCGGCAGCAGGAGAGTCGCCGAGCAATTCGAAGACCTTCTGCACGTGCTGGAGATAGCGGGCGCGGGTCTCCTGCGACTTGGCGTCGTCCTTGAGGTAGTAATCGCGGTCGGGGAGGCCGAGGCCGCCCTGGTAGAGGCCGGCGATCTGCTGCTCGCTGTCGTCGGGGTCCTGCATGGAGCCGCCGCCGAAGATGTAGCCGCCGGGGCCGCCCATCTGCAGGCGCGCCACCAGGGGCGCCAGCCCCTTCTTGTCCGGAAGAGCGGCGATGGCGTCCAGCTCGGGCTGGATGGCGGCCACCCCGCGCTGGTTCACCGCGGCCTCGTCCATGCAGGCGGCGTAGAAGTCGCCGATCTTCTGGGTGACGGCGTCGCGCTGCTTGGCGGCGGCCGCCTGCTCCAGGATGGCGCGCAGGAAGTTCAGGTTGTCCTGGTAGAGCTTGCCGTAGACGCTCCAGGAGACCTGGTCGGGCGGGATGGGATTGTTCTTCTTCCAGCCCCCGCAGGAGTAGGTATAGAAGTCCGTGCAGGGATCGGCGGAGCGGTCCATGGCGGTGACGTCGAGGCTGGGGGTGTAAGGCAGGGTGGGCTCGGCGGCGGCGGGAGCGGCGCCTTTTTTCTGGGCCCATGCCGGGGGAGCGGTGAGCACGGCCAGGGAGAGCAGACACACGACCAGCTTGGTTTTCATAGTGCCTCGCTAGGCTGAAATCAGCCGCAAAAGGTTATCAGAAGAAGGGCGCACTCGCACCCCGGATGGGACGAAAGCCGGGCCGGCCCGCTATTTCAGGTTGGCCGGCCAGGGGAGGGTCCCCTTGGGGCCGCGCAACTCGATGCTGAGACCGTAGAAGGCAGAGCTGGAGCTGAAGTACCCCGTCCCCTTGTGGTAGCACCCCTGCACACGGACGCGCAGCAGGGTGGGGCTGTCCCAGGAGGTGCCCCAATGCCCCGAGGCCTGGTCGCAGCCGGCGGCGTTCCAGTTGTCGTAGGAGGGGGTGGCGTACATCACGACCCAGCCCGGCTGCAGATGGCTGAAGTCCCACAGGTCATCCTGGACGGTGAAGGGCCCGCCCACGCCACTGATGGAGCGGTTCACGGTCGCGGTGGCCGGCCCCTGTTGTGGAGACCCCTCCTTGGGACTCAGGCCCTCGGTCTGGCTGGAGGCGGCGGTGTGGAAGACGGGAGTGACGAAGGAACTCCCTGCCGAGCCCAGCTTCACCTGGCTGCGGGGCAGCCAGTCAATGGTCCTGCTGACGCGCTCGGCCTGGAACTTGCAGTTGTTCCACTCAGCCTTCAGGCCCTTGGCGGTCACCACCTGCAGAGTGAGGCCGCTCTCGTCGGGGAAGCCGCCGAAATTGGGATCCAGAAAGACATCCAGCGAGTTGGGGCTCCAGACCGCGCCCTGGGTGAGATACAGCTCGATGTTGGTGCCAAAGCCGGGCTGGCCGTTGGCCGGCGGGAAGATCAGGT
>DATIWW010000546.1:0-2506 GCA_035519175.1 Terriglobales bacterium | reverse complement strand
CCACCGCAACCACGCCCAGGTTGGGCTCGAGCGTGGTGAAGGGATAATCCGCAATCTTGGGCCGGGCCGCCGAGATTCGCGAGATCAGCGTGGATTTGCCCACGTTCGGATACCCCACCAGGCCGACATCGGCCAGCAGCTTGAGCTCCAGGCGGTACGTGCGCTCCTCGCCCGCGCGTCCGGGCTCGGCCTCCCGCGGCGCCTGGTGGGTGGAGGTGGCGAAGCGCGCGTTGCCGCGCCCCCCGCGCCCGCCGCGCGCGATCACCCGCCGCTCGCCCGGCTGCGCGAAGTCGTGCAGCTTCTCGCCCGTCTCCTCGTCGTAGAGGATGGTGCCCACCGGGACCTTGAGCAGCACGTCCGTGCCCTCGCGCCCGGTCTTGTTGGAGCCCTCGCCGTGGCGCCCGCGCTCCGCCTTGTGCTCGGGGTTGAAGCGGAAGTGCACCAGGGTGTTGTGGCTCTCGCTGGCTTCCAGGACCACGTCGCCGCCCTTGCCGCCGTCGCCGCCCGAGGGCCCGCCCCGGGGCACGAACTTCTCCCGCCGGAAGGCCACGCAGCCGTTGCCCCCGTCGCCCGCCTTCACCCGGATTCGCGCTTCATCAATGAACATGGATGGTCGTCGGCCCTCGGCCGTCGGTTGTCGGCCTCAGTCGTTGGCCGTCAGTCGTTGGTCGTCAGTCGTTGGTCGTTGGCCGCCCGGCTGACTCCCGACTACCTTTTTGTGCTGTCATCCTTCACGAGGCGGAGCCGAGCGGAGGACCTGAAGATGACGCCTGCCACCATCGCTCCGGTGGCGTGGACGCCGCTGACTCCTGACCCCTGACCCCTGACTCCTCGGGAACTGTGTCTCGTGGAACACGCCTGTGTTTCTCCAGCGACGTCCCGTCCACCGTTCCAAACCCCTATTGGACCACAAACAAAGGACTTCCCCCACCCGCTGCCTGGGACCGCCGCTTGCATCCTTGCCCGCCGCGAGGAGAGCCCCTCATGAATCTCAGCCTGATCGCCGCCGCGCTGCTGCTGCTCTGGCTGCTGATGCCCTGCCTGCTCAGCCCGGCCACCTTCGGCCGCGTGGGGCCCTCGGCTCCGCCTCGCTTGCAGCAGCGCGAGCAACCGCGCTCCGCCTCCGACACCCTCGCCCGCCTCTATCGCCGTCCGCCGCTGGCTGGTTCCCAGTTCTCCGTTCCCGGTTCCCAGTCCCAGAAAAGCGAACGGCCTCGCCCGATGACGAGGCCTTGAGTTGGATCCGCCTTTCCCGGCGGTCGCGGCGCGCTCGGCGGCGAGTCCTAGCTCTCCGGCACCGGCTCGATCATGACGAAGCGACCCATCGAGCCCTTGTCCACGAACTTGATGATGCCGGTGACCTTGGCGAACAGGGTGTCGTCCTTGCCGCGGCCCACGTTCAGGCCCGGCTTGATGCGCGTGCCCCGCTGGCGCACGATGATGGAGCCCCCGGGCACCAGTTGCCCGCCGAAGGCCTTCACCCCCAGGCGCTGCGAGTTGCTGTCGCGCCCGTTCCTCGAACTGCCTAATCCCTTCTTGTGTGCCATAAACCTGTCCTGTTCTCGGTACTCGCTACTTCTTCTTCGGTTTCTTCCCCGCCGCCGGCTTCTTGTGATGCTCGGCCTTCTTCGAGGGCGCCGCGTGCTTGGCTTCCTTGGGCTCGGCGTGCTCCTCCGCGTGCGGCTTGGCGTGCGCCTTGGGACCCGCCGCCGGCTTGGTCTTCTTCAGCTTCTCCGGCTCTTCCGACGCCGTGAACTTCTGCCCATCGAAGGCGATCTCGGTGATGCGCACCGCGGTGAACGGCTGGCGATGTCCCGCCAGCTTCTTGTGCTGCTTCTTCCGCTTGTAGTGAAAGACCAGGATCTTGTCGGCGCGGCCTTGCTCCACGACGCGCCCCAGCACGCGCGCGCCCTGGGGGCGGGCGATCTGGCCGTCCGTGGGGCTGACCGCCAGCACGTCCGTGAACTCCACCTGGCCGCCGCTCGTGCCTTCGACCTTCTCCACCCGGATCACGTCTCCGGGCGCCACCCGATGCTGTTTGCCGCCGGAGCGGATCACCGCGTACATAAGACTGCCTCCGTAAGATACCGTCAGGCTCGCTGCGGCCGCAGGGCCCAGCGCCTGCCCGAACCCCTCAACACCATGTAGGGATTGGCACTGCAGGGAAACTCAATGATTCTAGCGTGCCCGCGGGAACGCCGTCAAACCGGGGGCTTGCGGAGGCCGTCGCCGCGCCCCGCCCGCCGCGCCGCCCGCCGGTCGGCCAGCATGAAGGTGAACCAATAGAACATGGTTCCGGCGGTGGCCAGCAGCACCACGCCCAGCAGCCCCACCACCTCCCGGGCATCTAGGCTGGTCAGGAAGGGATCGTCGGGATGCAGCCACTTCCATCCCAGCAGCACGCCTCCGAACATCCCCGCCACCAGCAGCCCCGTCCCCAGGCTCCACAGGATGGCCCGCGGCCAGGTGATCTTCTCCACTGGGTGACTTGGTGATTTGGTGATTT
>DATIWW010000545.1:0-2912 GCA_035519175.1 Terriglobales bacterium | reverse complement strand
GAGGTAGGCGAGGCCGGCGGTCACCACGATGCCCACCAGGATGGCGCCGGGGAACTTGCGGATCATCAGCACCGCGATGAGCAGGAAGCCGAAGATGGCGACGAGCACCGCGGGGGAGGTGAGGTGCCCGGTGCGCACGGGAGCGCCGGCCACGCCCAGGGCGACGATGCCGGTCTCGTTCAGCCCGATGAAGGTGAGGAAGAGCCCGATGCCCACGGCGAAGCTATAGCGCAGGCCAGGGGGCACGGCGTCCACCAGCCACTTGCGCAGCCGCACCACGGTCAGGAAGACGAAGAGCACTCCAGCGACGAAGATGGCGGCCAGGGCCTGCTGCCAGTGATAGCCCAGGAGTTGGCAGACGCTGTAGGCGATGAAGGCGTTCTCGCCCATGTAGGGAGCGATGGCGAAGGGGCGGTTGGCGTACAGGCCCATGATCAGGGTGCCGAAGATGGCGGTCAGGATGGTGGCCACCATGGAGGGCGCTTTGGGGATGCCCGCCGCCTGCAGGATCGCCGGATTGACCACGATGATGTAGGACATGGTCATGAAGGTGGTGAGGCCGGCGATGGTCTCGCGGCGGAGGCTGGTGCCGTGCTCGGCGAAGCGGAAGAAGGAAGAGAGCAAAGGGCGCTCCTGGCGGGGAGGATTGTAGTGGGAGCAGCGAGCGTTGGGAAGGACTCAGGGGTCAGGGGTCAGGAGTGAGGGCGTGGATGCTGGCGTTCGTCGAGGGTATCGGGGTCCTTCGACTCGAGCCGTCCTGCGGCGAAGCCACAGGAGGGCGGCCGCTCAGGATGACAAGCGGAAACCCTAGCCAAAGATCATGATGGCGGAGGCGATGACGGTGGTCCAGAGGCCGCGCTTGTCGCCCACCGCCGACTGGGTGTTGTTGAGGGTGCGCACGATCTTGTTGGAGATGCGGTAGATCTCCTTCTTCTCGTCCCAGGAGCGGTCGGGATCGAACTCGACGTTCAAGGTGGTGGCCAGCATCTCGGCAGCGAGTTCCTCGGCGTAGTCGCCGGCCACGTCGTCGGTCTCGCCGAAGGAGTGGTGCTCGCTCAGGTAGCCGTAGGTGGAGCGGTCGGCGGGGATGGCCAGGCCGATGGAGGCGGCCACCAGGCGGTGCGGCTCGCGGGTGGAGTTCTCGGCCACCACCGCGAAGACCACTTCCCCGTGGTGCAGGTACTTCAGGCCCTGGGAGCGCGGGATGAGCTTGCAGTTGGGAGGGAAGATGGAGGAGACGCGCACCAGGTTCTGGGAAGCGATGCCGGCGTCGCGCAGCGCCAGCTCGAAGGAGGTCAGGCGTTCCTTGTGCTTGCCCACTCCCTTGGTGAGAAAGATCTTGGTGGGGACCATCTCTTTGCCCAAAGCCGTCAGTCCTCCCGCGGTCGGTGAGTGTCGAGAATTGGAGAATCTAACACAGCGGGGGAATGGCGGACAGCAAAATTCTGCGCAGCGGACCGGCCGGCGTGGCGCGCGCCGGAAAGAAAAAAGGAGGCGGGAGCGCCGCGGCGCCCCCGCCGGGAGGGAAGCCTACTTGGCGGGAGCCACCGAGGCGACGGTGATGGTGTCGCCCTCCAGGGTGCCGGTGACGGTGGCCTTCGCGCCCGCCAGCTTGTCGAGCATGGCGGCGTCGCCGCCCTTGAGTTTGTACACCTTGTCCCCGACGACCAGGGCGTAGGCGGAGCCTTCCTTGACGCAGGAGCGGGTACATTCGGCGGCGTTTCCGCCCGCGTGCTTGGCGCCGCACATGGCGTCGCCGATTTCGCCGGTGAAGGTGGAAGGTTTGGCCGCGGCCAGCGCGGGCAGGACGAGGCTGGCGGCCACCAGCAGCGCCAGCAGGGAGAGGACCAGGGAACGTGCGAGCGATCGCATTGTTTCTCCTTTGTGAAGTCTTGGCGGGCGCCGGGAGCGGACCGCGGGGCGGGAGCCTCCGGCTCCGGCCCGTGTTGCTATGGATTCGCGCGACGAGCGAAAGGTTTCACTACTTACGGGGGATTTTTTCATCCTTCCCGCCGGGGTGCGCCCCGGGGGATTGCGGTCGCGGGGCGATTCTGGCATCTTGGGGGTATGAAAACTGCGAGCAAAGCGCTGCTCCTGGTGGTGCTGGCGGCCGCGGCGGGATGGGTGACATGGAACCGCCTGGGGCCGGCCTCGCTCTCCAGGACCTTCGCCGCCGGCCAGGCGGCGCCCGACTTCACCCTCAACGATCAGGACGGCAAACCGCTGCAGCTCTCCTCGCTGCGCGGGCAGAAGGTGCTGCTGGTCTTCTATAAGGGCTACTATTGAACCCACTGCATGGCGCAACTGCGCGAGTTCGCGCAGCATAGCAAGGACTTCGAAGCCGCCAAGACGCGGGTCGTGGCCATCAGCGCCGATCCCCAGGACCTCTCCCACCAGACCTGGGAAAAGGCCGCGCAGAAGCAGTTCTCCATTCTGAGCGATCCCGGTACCACCGCCATCAAGGCCTACGGCCTGCTGACTTCGCAAGACGGCAAGCCGGTGAGCAAGCGCACCCTGATCCTGGTGGACGAGCAGGGCATGCTGCTCTGGCAAGAGCCGGCGGGCAGCATGACCGCGGAGGAAGTGCTGAAGAAGATCCAGGGACAGTAGTCAGGGATCAGTTGTCAGGAGTCTGAGGCCCGGCGAGAGCCGGGCCTTTCTGTCGCCGCGCCGGTTCAGCGATTGGCGGCCTGGGGCTGCTTGAGCTTGACGGTGATGTCGATGAAGGCGAGGGCGGCGCGGCTGAGGGCCTTGTCCTTGCGGAAGACCAGGGCGAGGTCGCGGCGGATGTGGGCGTCGGCCAGGGGGACGGCGGCCAGGGCCCCGGCCCGCACGTCCTCTTGCACGGTGGAGCGGGCGATGAAGCCCACCCCCACGTCGGCGGCCACGAAGCGCTTGAGCAATTCGCTGGA
>DATIWW010000544.1:0-4516 GCA_035519175.1 Terriglobales bacterium | reverse complement strand
CAGGTAGGGCAGCACCGCAAAGAGCAGGTACGGCAGGGCGGTGATCGTGGTCATTCGCGGCCTCCTCTCACGGCAGCACCCGCAGGGGCGAGGGCGCCGGTTCCATGTCGGCACAGAGCGGATAGCGAGCGCGCAGCACGCGCGCGATCGCCTGAGGGATGCTCTCCATGGGATCCTCTTTGCCTTCGAGCGCCGCTAGCATCTTGTCCAGCGCGGGCAGGACGCAGGCCCCGGCGAATTCTTCGGCGCGCTCCGGCTCCATACGGCTGAGCAAGGCCAGGGCGTGGGTGAGGTGGTCGGGCAGCTCGTCCGACTCGGGCAGTCCGTAGCGGCGCAATTCCTGGCGCATCCTGACCAGCAGAGCGCCGCGCTCGTAGTTTTCGCCGAACAGGTGCCAGCCCATCTCCAGCGAGCACACCGGGCTGAGATCGAAGCTCTGGATGAAGAGTTCCTGCACCTGCTCGACGGTCCGGCCCTCCAGGCGCGCCATCAGTTCGTCCAGCAGCCGCGCCGCTTCCGGGTCCACCGGCGACAGCACCCGCGCGCAGTCGGACAAGTGCGGCAGGTAGTCCTCGCCGGGATAGCGCAGCAGGTCGGCCAGCATCTCGAAGATCACGCGCTCATCCATCACATGCCTCGCTTGGGTCCGGTCAGGAAGCCGAAGCCCACGCCCTGCTTGTGTTCCATCGGGTCTTCCATCATCTCGATGGCCTGTTCGCGGTGCATGGGGGGAATCACGAAGCGGTCCTCGAACGTGCAGAGCGCGGTGAGGCGGTAGATGGCTTCGGCCTCTTCCGCCGAGCAATCAGCCTCGAGCAGCATGCGGCGGGCGATCTCCATGGAGACGTCGCCCACGGTGAGGGCGCGGCGGTACCAGCGCACTGCCTTCTGCTTGCGCAGGGCGTAGCGCACCTTGTTCTCCTGGCCGCAGCCCAGCAGCCGCGCCAGGTACTTCACCGGCACGCGCGACTGCTCGATGTCGTGGAACAGGTCGCCGGAGACGTGGTCGATGGCGCCGTCGCCGTCCTTGCTGGCCATCACCGGCGACATGGGCGGAACGTAGAACAGCATGGGCAGCGTGCGGTACTCCAGGTGCGGCGGCAGCGCCAGCTTCCACACCTTGACGAACTTGTAGACCGGCGACCGCTGCGCCGACTCGATCACCGACTCATGCAGGCCGTTGGCCAGCCCCGCCTCGATCACCTGCGGATCGAAGGGGTCGAGGATGAGCGAGCGCTGGCCTTCGATGAGCTGGTCGTCGGGCAGCTTGGCCACTTCTTCCAGGCGCTCGGCGTCGTAGAGCAGCACACCCAAATAGCGGATGCGGCCCACGCAGGAGTGGAAGCAGGCGGGAGCCTGGCCTGTCTCCAGCCGCGGGAAGCACAAGATGCACTTCTCCGACTTCCCCGTATTCCAGTTGTAGAACATCTTCTTGTAGGGGCAGGCGGCGACGCAGGCACGCCAGCCGCGGCAGCGCTTCTGGTCCACCAGCACGATGCCGTCCTCGCCGCGCTTGTAGAGCGCGCCCGAGGGGCAGGCGGCCACGCAGGCCGGATTCAGACAGTGGTTGCAGATGCGCGGAAAGTAGAAGAAGACCAGGCGCTCGGTGGCGAAGAGCTGCTCGCGCTGCTGGGATGTGAGTTCCTCCAGGTTGACGTCGTTCTCGGCGTAGACGGGCGAGCCGCCCAGGTCGTCGTCCCAGTTGGGCCCGGCCTCGACGTTGATGTACTCCCCCGTCACCATGGAGATGGGCCGGGCGGTGGGCTGGTCGGGTCCCTCTTTGGCGTTGAACAGGTGCTGGTAATCGTAGGTCCAGGGCTCGTAGTAGTCGTCCATGGTGGGCATGGAAGGGTTGTGGAAGATGTTGAAGAGCGACTTGCCCTTGGACTGCGACTTGAGCTGGAGCTTCGAGCCGTTGACCTCCCATCCGCCGTGGTAGCGCTCCTGGTCTTCCCAGCGGGTGGGAAAGCCGGTGCCGGGCTTGGTCTCGACGTTGTTCCACCACATGTATTCCGTGCCCTTGCGGTCGGTCCAGATGTTCTTGCAGGCGATGGAACAAGTGTGGCACCCGATGCACTTGTCCAGGTGAAACACCATGGAGATTTGGGATCGGACGTTCATTGTTGTTTCCTCAGGTCGTCGGTCCTCGGTCTTCGGTCGTCGGCTTTGCTTCGCCCGCTCTCGGCCGACGACCGACGGCCGGGAGCCGACGACTTACCATTTCAGCTCCGGCAGCTTCCTCACCAGCACATGCGTGTCCCGGTTGCAGCCGACCGGTCCCCAGTAATTGAAGTGGTAGGTGAACTGGCCGTAGCCGCCGGCCATCAGGTTGGGCTTGAGGCGGGTGCGGGTGAGCGAGTTGTGCCCGCCGGCCCGGCGATAGCCGCGCAGCGGCGAGGTGGGCACCGACAGCGTCCGCTCCGGCGAGTGGTACTGGATGCAGATGCCGCGGGGGATGCGGGCGCTGACCGCCGCCCGCGTCACCACCACGCCGTTGTCGTTGTGCACCTCGACCCAGTCGTTGTCCGCGATGCCGATCTCCTCGGCGTCGTGATCGTTCATCCAGAAGGGCTCTACCCCGCGCGAGAGCGTGGTCATGCGATGGTTGTCGCCGTAGGTGGAGTGGATGTGCCACTTCCCGTGCGGGGTGAGATAGTTCAGCATCATGGTCCGGCCGACCTCCTTGCTGAACCTGAGGTCGGCGTACTGCGTGGGCAGGGGCTTGGGCTTGTAGACCGGCAGGTTCTCCCCGAACTGGATGTACAGCGGATGGTCGAGATAGAAGTGTTGGCGGCCGGTGAGGGTGCGCCAGGGCACCAGGCACTCCAGGTTGTAGGTGAAGGGGGAGTAGGCGCGCCCGTTCTCGGTGAGCCCGCTCCACATGGGGCTGTTGAGCAGGCGCTGCGGCCGCGCCTGCAGCGCCTGGTAGTCCACGCGCGTGCCGCGGTTCTTCTCCGCCAGGTGGGTGAGCGCCAGCCCCACCTTCTCTTCCATGTTCTGGTAGGAGCGCCAGGCCAGCTCGCCGTTGGTGACGGTGGCGAAGCGCAGGACGGTGTCGCAAACCTGCTCGTCGGCGTGCAGCGAGGGATAGCTCTTTCCGCCCCAGGTCGCGACCGGGCCACGGGCGAGGGCAGCGTCGTACTCGTCGTCAGCGGCGTAGTGGGTGCCGTGGGCGCCCAGCCCCGCCTCCCGCACCTGCGGGCCGAAGGAGATGTACTGGTTGTAGAGGTTGCGGTAGTCGCGCGTGACCAGTTTGAGCGCGGGCATGGTCTTGCCGGGGATAGCCTCGGTCTCGCCGGTCTTCCAGTCGCGGATAGCAGGCTGGGTGATCTCGGCGGGGGTGTCGTGGGCCAGGGGCGCAGCCACCAGATCCTTCACCGGCTCCGGGAAGTGCTTCTCTGCCAGCTCGGAAAAACGCTTGGCGATGGCGCGGAAGATCTGCCAGTCGCTCTTGGACTGCCAGGCCGGAGGCACCGCCGCCGACAGCGGATGGATGAAGCTGTGCATGTCGGTGGAGTTGAGGTCCGCCTTCTCGTACCAGGTGGCGGCGGGCAGGACGATGTCGCTATAGAGCGCCGAGGTGTCCATGCGGAAGTTGAGGTCCACCACCAGATCCATCTTTCCCTGGGGCGCGTGCTCGTGCCAGGCCACTTCCTTGGCCGCGCCCGCGGCCATGTCCTCGGCGATGGCATTGGTGTGCGTGCCCAGGTAGTGTTTGAGGAAGTACTCGTGACCCTTGGCCGAGGCCATGAGAGCGTTGCCCCGCCAGATGAACCACACTCGCGGCCAGTTCTCAGCGGCGTCGGGGTCTTCGACGGAAAACTTCAGCTTGCCGGACTTGAGCTGGGCAACGGCGTACCTGGCGATCTCGTCCGGGCCTTTGGCGCCGGCGGCTTCCGCCTCCGCCACCAGCTTGAGCGGGCTCTGGTCGAATTGAGGGTAGAAGGGCAGCCAGCCGCTGCGCACCGCGCGCGCCTGCAAGTCCATGGTGTGGCCGTGGGCGAGCGAGCCGTCCTTGCAGGCGGGCACGGCGTGGTAATCGGTGAAGTCGCGCTCGTAGCGCCACTGGTCGGTATGGACGTAGTGCCAGGAAGGCGCGTTCTGCAGCCGCGAGGCCGGGTACCAGTCCTTGGCGAAGGCGATGGCGCTCCACGACTCCATGGGCGCCAGCTTCTCCTGGCCGACGTAGTGGGCCAGCCCGCCGCCGTTCACGCCCACGCAGCCGCAGAACAGCAGGGCGTGGATGGCGGCGCGGTACATCAGGTTGGCGTGATACCAGTGATTGACGCCGGCGCCGATGATCACCGTGCACTTGCCGCGGGTGTGCTCGGCGGTGGTCGCCCACTCGCGCGCGAAGCGCAGCAGGACGTTGCGGTCCATGCCGGTGTACTTTTCCGCCCAGGCGGGGGTGTAGGGCTGGGTCTCGTCGTCGTAGTCCGCGGGATAGTCGCCCTTCAAGCCCCGGCCCACGCCGAACTGCGCCATCAGCAGGTCGTAGACGGTGGCCACGAGAACG
>DATIWW010000543.1:0-3937 GCA_035519175.1 Terriglobales bacterium | reverse complement strand
TTCGGCGGCTGCTGGCCGCGCTGCCCCCGCCATGATGCCTCCCCGCCCCGCCATGAGGAAATGGATGGTGATTGTCGGCTGCACCGCTGCAGCCCTGGTCTTGAGCCTCTGCATGTTCGCGCCGCGCCTTTGGCTGATGCGCACCTATCTCCCCGGCACCTACCAGTGGGACCGCGCGCATACTTATCTGCTGCAATGCGAGGCGCCCTTCCGGCGGGACATCGAACCCGCCATGTTCTGGCGCTTGCTGCCGCCGCTCGTTTGCCACGAGCTTGGGTTGCGCGGTTATCGTCCCTTGATCGTACCGTGGCTGGGAGTCCTCGCGGCCACGGGCTATGCGACGCTTCTGTTCCAGCGGCGATTGAACCATCCCCGATTCGTTTTCGGAGGCGCGCTCCTTTTCGCCACTACGTCGGCGGTCTTCGTCGCCACCACCTGGCTCGGCCTCAATGATGCCTGGGTGTGGCTCGGGTTGTTGGTCGTCGCCTTTGGCCGCGCCCGGTGGTCGCTCGCCGTCGCGGCTTTGCTTTGCCCGTGGGTTGACGAACGCTTTGTCATCGGATTCCCCCTGGCGTGGCTCATCCGCTGCTTTGACCGCGCCGAGCCCCTGCTTTCGCGCCGCGCGCTGTCGCTGCTCTGGCTGGTGCCCTACGTTCTTGTCCGGGCCATGGCACCCGGCGTGATGGCGGAAGGCGGCGCCTCCGCGGCCTTCCTGCGGCAGACGATCGGAGCCGCACCGGTGCTCCTGCCATTCGCCCCGTTGGGTTGGTGGATGGGGTTGCGGGTCGGCTGGGTTGCCGTCGCTTACGGAATCTGGTCGCTGCACCCGCCCCGGCGCCTGCTGACGCTCCTCGCGATCGGCGGGACTTTGGCGGCCATGTTGTGCCTGGCCTCCGACACCAGCCGCTCCGCCGCCATTGTGGCACCGGCGATGGTGTGGGGCTGCCTGGTATTTGCGCGGAATTACCCCGTCCAAGCGCCCCGCGGGCTGCTTTTGCTTGGCCTCGCCAACCTGTTGGTTCCCGCGGCGCACGTGACTTACACGAAGATCGATGTGATCAACCCGCTGTTGATCGAGATCGTCCGGCTTTGGCGCATCGCATGAATCGCCTGCGTACTATGGGTCGTTCGCTGGGTTCGGGTCGTCGGGCCCACGTGCCCTGGCAGCGCCTGCTGGCCGCGCTGCCCCCGCCATGAGCCCGGGTCGGTTGCTCTATCTCGTCTGGTACAAGCCCCAAGAAGCGCTGGTCCGCTCCTGGCGGGAAGGCGGACCTTGGAATCAATGGATCAACCACCGCGGGCGCCGGGCCATGGCCGCCGCCGCCGCCCGGCTGCCGCCGCTGCCCATGCCACCGCCCGAGTCCCCCGAGGTGTGTTTTCTCACCGGCCGCCGCTTCTGGTTCCAGACCGCCTTCTGCTTCTGGTCCCTGAGCCGCTGCGCCGGGCGGCCCTTGCGCGCCGCGTTCTACGATGACGGCACCATCGATGACTCCCTGCACGCCGAATGCGACCGCCTCTTTCCCGGCTCCCGGATCCATGGCGCCCTCGAGATTGCCGCGAACCTTGAACGCCACCTGCCGGCCGATCGTTTTCCCACCCTGCGCGCGCGCCGCCTGGAGTATCCCAACCTGCGCAAGCTGACCGATGTCCACGCTGGCGCCCGCGGCTGGCGCCTCGTGCTCGATTCGGACATGCTCTTCTTCCGCCGGCCCGACCTGCTGCTCGCCTGGCTGGACGCCCCGGACCGCCCGGTGCACATGACCGACGTGCACGACGCCTACGGCTATCCGCTGCCGCTCTTGGAATCGCTGGCCGGCCGACCCATTCCTCATCGCGTCAACGTCGGCATCTGCGGCCTGCGCAGCGAAGAACTCGACTGGGAGCGGCTCGAGTCGTGGTGCCGGCGCCTCCACGAACGCGCGGGAACGAGCTATTTCCAGGAGCAGGCGCTGACGGCGATGTGGCTCGCCGGCCAGGCCTGCACCGTCGCTCCGCCCGAGGACTACCGCCTGCTGCCAGCGGAGGCGGAATGCCGGCGGCCCACCGCGATCATGCACCATTACGTCGACCTCTCCAAGCGCGGCTATTACCGGCACGCCTGGCACCGCGTGTTGACCCCCGCCGCATGAGTCTCCCTCTGGATTCCGTGCGCCTCCGCGCCGCCTCCCTCGCGGGACTGGTGGCGGTGGGCCTGGCCGCGCTGCTTTACCGCGGCGGCCCTCTGCTCACGTTTGACGGATACCACTACTGCGAGTTCGCCAAGCAGTACACCGCCGGCTGGCCGCAATCGTTCGGCAACCATTGGCCGTGCGGCTATCCCCTCCTGGGCGGCCTGCTCGGCCGGCTCGGGCTGCCCGCCTACGTGGCACTCTTCCTGGTATCCCTGCTGGCGTTGGCCGCGCTGATCTGGGTCGGCAGCCGGTTCACCTGCGATCTGCCCGGCGGCGCCCTTGTGCTCTGCGGCTTTGCGGCGGCCCCCGTCATCGGCGTGCAGCTGCTTGGCAACCTGACGGAACTCCCCTTTGCGGCGGCGCTCCTGGGTCTCGCCGGGTCCCTGGCGGTGGCTTCCCGGCGGGCGGCGTGGTGGAGCGCCGCTGCCTGCGCCCTCCTCGCCCTGTCGCTCCGCTACGCCGGCGTGCTGGCCTACGCCGCGCTCTGGATCTGGCTCGCACGCGAAGCCCGCCGCCTGCACAAGCGCGGCATCCTCCGCTCCGCGGTCATGGCGGCGTGCGGTGCGACCGCCATCGCCACGGGCCTGTTGCTGTGGAATCTGCGTGCCACCGGCCACCTGAGCGGCGCCCCCCGCGAAGCCGCCGAGAATCTCGGTCTGGCCGCCTGGCCGGTTCACGCGGCCCAATTGGGCTGGTCGCCGGTTTCCGCTCTGATGCTCGGCGGGCTGCGCGATCGCCTCGGCGCGGATGGTCTGCTCGGCCTGCTGGCGGGCGGCCTCTCCACTCTGGCGGGCGCCGGTTTGTGTCTCTGGGCGTGGGCGCGACCACGTTTTCCGTGGATTCCAGCCATGGCCGCCGTGGCCCTATGCTATGGCCTCGGCATGACGGTCCTGCGCAGCAGCGGCACCTTTGATTCGCTCGATAATGGCCGTATGTTTCTTCCCGCACTCTTCCCGCTGGGGCTCGTCGCCGCCGCCCAGTGTGCGGCGCGGTGGCCGCGCGTGGTCGCCGGCGCCGGCATTCTAGCACTGGCGGCCGGCGGTGCCGCCGCCGCGCGCGGCCTGAGCCGCGAAATCGGAGGCGATGTCCATGGCGCCCTAACCCTGCTCCGCGGCCGGCTGCACGCCGGCGATCAGGTGCAGATCAACGACCAGGCCTTCGCGCTGGCGGCCTACCTTCCCCAACGCACGGCCCGCACCTGGCCGGATGCGTGGCGCGACCAGGCCGCCGCGCGCTTCCTCGTCGTCGCCGCCGAGCCGACCGATCGCGCGGGCACCCCAGGCGTCCTTCCGCCGGCCTGGCGCAGCCTTGCGGCGCGGCTGGTCCGCCAAGGGACTCACCGCTGGCTGCTCGATACGCCCGGTCTGCTGGTCCTGGAGCGCGAAACCGGGTCCTAACCCCGCTGAGCCATGCCCTTGGTCTCCATCATCATCCCCTGCCATAACGCGGCTCCCTGGCTCGCGGAAACGCTCGAGTCCGCGCTGGCGCAGACCTGGGCTGAGAAGGAGATCATCCTGATCGACGACGGCTCCACCGACAGCAGCCGGGAGATTGCCCGCCGGTTCGAAGCGCGGGGCGTCCGCGTGCTCCGCCAGTCGAACCGCGGCGCCAGCGCGGCCCGCAATGCCGGCCTGGCCGCGGCCCAAGGCGATTTTATTCAGTTTCTCGACGCCGACGATTTGCTCGCGCCGGACAAGATCGCCGTGCAGATGCAGCGCCTCGCGGTCTCGCCCCCGCGCTACATTGCTTCGGGCCCGTGGGTCCGG
>DATIWW010000542.1:0-4133 GCA_035519175.1 Terriglobales bacterium | reverse complement strand
GCAGGATCCTGATGCTGCTGCAAAGCCGTGCCCGCGGAGAACGTTGGTTGTCGATCTTGAAGCTCGTCGAAGAGCTGAGAACGGGCGTCCCTTTCGAGGATCTGAGCCCCGCCTTCGTGGCCAAAGCCGTGGCCATCGAGGACGACTCGCCCGATACCGTCTCCGCCTTCGCCCTCGCCTACGGCGTGGCCTTCTGGGGGCGGCGGGACGACGAAGCCGCGCGCGCGCTGGAGACCTGCCTGCGCCATTGCAGCCTCTCGGCGCCGGTCCAGCGGCACGCGCTGATGAGCGATGCCGCCGTCTTCCAGGCGCGCCGCCGCCGGCGCCCCGACCTGGCGCAGCAATGGCTCAGCGAGCTTCCGCAGAGGACCGAATACCCTTGGATTCGCCTGCGCGTCGACGCCGCCATCCGTGAGGCCCAGGGCGACCCCGCGGGCGCACGCCAGAAGCTGGAGGAAGTGGAGACCATGCTCCTGGCTGTTCCCAACCAGGCCATGCGGGAGATCTGGCTTCGCGGCCTGCGCCGCTGGCAGACCGAGCTGCAGCCCTAGCCTTACGCGCTGCGCAGCAGGATCACGGTGGCGTCGTCGTGGGGGACGCGCCGCCCGCTGAACTCCTCGATGTCGCGCATCAGGTCGGCCACGCAGCAGTCGTGCGCTCCCACGAACTCCATCAGCCGCTCGCTGCCGAACTCCTGCTGTGCCGGGTTCAGCGCTTCCGAGATCCCGTCGGTGTAGAACAGCAGCCGGAAATCGTGGCAGAAGGTGAGGGTGTGCTCGGTGAACTCGCAGGGCAGCAGCCCCAGGGGCATGCCCGCGTCGGTGTGCAGCGGGCGCACGTCCGCGCCGTGGCAGAGCAGCGGCCAGGGATGCCCGGCGCTGGCGAAGGTCAAGGTGCGCTGGCCCGGGTCCAGCACCGCATAGATCATGGTGACGTAGCGCCCGGTGGGGAAGTCCTCCACCAGCATCTGGTTCACGCGCTGCAGCACCTCGCCCGGGCCGCTGGCCAGCGGCGCCAGCGAGCGCACGATGCCCCGCGTCGCCGACATCAGCAGCGCCGCCGGCACCCCCTTGCCCGACACGTCCGCCAGCACCAGCGCCCAGCGCCCCTCGCTCAGCGGGATATAGTCGAACCAGTCCCCGCTCACCGCTCCCGCCGGCACGCACTCCCCTTCCAGCCTGAAGCCGGGGATCTCGGGCGCCGCGCGCGGCAGCAGGCTCTGCTGGATGCGCCGCGCCTCGCCCTCTTCCTCGTGCAGGCGCTGCACCTGCTGGCGCTCCCGCTGGATGCGCTGCGCGTTGTCGATGGCCACCGCCAGATGCCCCGCCAGCGCCTTCAGGATCTCGATCTGCCCACGCGGAAACGCGTCCACCTCGTGGTGCGACGCGTCAAAGACCCCCAGGATGCGCTCTCCCACCTTCAGCGGGATGATCACCTCGGAGCGCGTGTCGGGCTCGCAGGCTTTGTAGAGCAATTCCTGGGTGACGTCGGGAGCGTAGTAGGCCTGGCCCGTGGCCACCACCTGCGCCGACAACCCTTCGCTCGCGGGCCAGCGCGCGCCTTTCTTGGCCTGGGTGCAGCCGTGCACCGCCGCCAGATGGAACTGCTCGCCCTCCACCAGCACGATGGCACTCTCGATGCAGCCGAAGTCCACCGCCACCCGGTGCACGATGGTGTCGAGCAATTCGTCCAGCTCCAGGATGGAGCTGATCTGCTGCGCCGCCTTCTGCAGGCAGAGCAGTGAATCCACCCGGCGCTGCTGGAAGATGGCAGGGGCCGAGGCCTGAGGGAACGGACGGGCTGCGCTGGCCATACAAGGGCCCTCCTTCCGGATGCTCCTTTAGATTACTGCCCCATCCGCGGGATGCAAAAAGGCGATGCGTCCTCCTGTCTCCACGCCGGCGGCTTCGGGCCTTGACGAAGCCGCGTGCTCGGCGCTCTGATAGGGGCAGCGGTCGGTGCCAGGCCGCACAGCGGATCCTGGCCAGGAGGGAAAATATGCGATCGATGGGTTCCTGGATCATGCAGGCCATGGCGGGATGGGTCCTGGTTCTGGCCGGGGCGAGCGCGGGTTTGGCGCAGGCGCCTCCTCCTCCCGGTTCCTACCAGCGGACCTGTAAAGACCTCGAAGTTCGCTACGGCGTCCTGGTCGCCAGTTGCCAGGACTCCAGCGGCAACTGGCAGTTCGCCTCCCTGCGCGACTTTGCCTCTTGCCGCGGCGATATCGGCAATCAGAACGGGGAGCTGGTCTGCGGCGCCCCTCAGCAGGGGTGGCGCGGCCGCCGCGCCGGGCTGCCCACCGGCTCCTACACTCAGACCTGCCAGGACGTCCGCATGAACGGCGACGACCTGGAAGCCCGCTGCCAGGCCGCCAACGGCCAGTGGAAGCACACCATCCTGCCCAACGCTGCTCGCTGCCACGGCGAGGTCGTCAACGAGGACGGCGCCCTGCGCTGCTCCTACTCCGAGGCGGGCTACGCTGCCACCTCCAGCTACCCCTCGTACAGCGAGAGCTGCCGCGACATCCGCCAGAGCGGCGATAGCCTCCAGGCCACCTGCCGCCGCAACAACGGCGACTGGCACGACACCAGCCTGAGCGGCGTCTCCGGCTGCAACGGCCAGATCATCAACGACGACGGCACCCTGCGCTGTGGCAGCGGCTACGCCGCGCCCGGCCAGCCCGGCTACCCGACCTCCGACGTCGCCTACAGCACCGGCTACCAGGACGGCCTCAAGGAGGGCGGCGAGGACCTGCGCACCGGCCACTCCAACCGCCCCCACGAGCACGCCGCCTGGCAGGATGCCGACCACAACCTCAGCACCGTGCACATGGACGCGCAGCAGTACAAGGACCGCTATCGCCAGGGCTACGAACAGGGCTACCAGGAAGCCTACAGCCAGACCGGCTCCCAGGCCGATGTCGCCTACAACACCGGTTACCAGGACGGCCTCAAGGAGGGCAGCGAGGACCGCCGCACCGGCCACTCCTTCCGTCCCCACGAGCACGCCGCCTGGCAGGACGCCGACCACAATCTCAGCACCGTGCACATGGACAAGCAGGACTACAAGAACCGCTACCGCCAGGGTTACGAGCGGGGCTATCAGGAGGGCTACGGCCGCTGAGGCGAAAGGCCAAAGGCCAAAGGCAAAAGGCAAGAAAGGTAGCGCCGGCTTTAGAGCCTGCCCCGAGCGAAGTCGGGGGGTGTCGCCGGCTGTCGCGAGGGCGTCCCGCGCGGGGAACTCTTCTCCTGCTTGTCATCCTGAGCGAGCGATGCCCTGCGGCTGGCCCGCAGGGCATCGCGAGTCGAAGGACCTTGCGCCTTCCTGGTGAGTGCCGCCCTTTCTTGCTGAGTGGGTGATTCTCTTTGTGCCCTTCGTGCGTCCTTCGTGCCCCTTGTGGTGAGGCTTTGCCGAGCGGTGCCGCCGGCTCGGGGCATCCCCTTCGCTGCGAGATTGGTCTAGCCTGCCCGAGAACCAGCCCGCAAGGGCGGCACTTGGGTTAGCCCGCCGCGTCAGCGGCGGGTCACAGGCGGACAAGCAGAGGAGCCCCGGCAGGGGCGGCACGGCTCTCACCGAGTTGGCAACCGCGCGCCCGGACGATAGAATGACCCTGTCCCGCCTGTCGCACTCCGCGCGCTGGCAGACCCCGCGGTGACCCCGTAGGCCCGTAGCTCAGTTGGTTAGAGCGCTTCCTTGACACGGAAGAGGTCAGAGGTTCGAGTCCTCCCGGGCCTACCACTTATCTCATTGAATCCGCTCAGTAGGCACCGGCAGGTTCTCCGCGAATTGGCGTAACTCGTCACCATTGGTCACCAATTGGGAGAGTTTCTCGACTACCTCCCGCTGATGCGCGGGCAGGGGTTGGGTGTAGATGTCCATCGTGGTCGAGATCTTGGAGTGTCCGAGTTGGGCCTGGGCATCCTTGGGCGTCGCTCCCACCAGCGGCAACAGCGTGGCATGAGTCCGCCTCAGCGTATGCCAGCTGAGCCAGGGAGCACCGATCGCCTGGCCGGCCGGTTTCAGGTGCCGGTGCAGGAGATTCGAGTCGTTGAGGGGTTTCCCCGTACGGCTCCGGAAGACCAGGTTCTCTTCGCTCCCCGCTGCCCGATGGCACTCTGGGCGCTTTAGAGCGC
>DATIWW010000541.1:0-2655 GCA_035519175.1 Terriglobales bacterium | reverse complement strand
GGCCAAGCGGTAACGGCATCCGCCGCTAACAATAAAATGAGGAGCGGCGCGCCACCCCTCGTGTGGCGCGCCGTCTTCCTCTCTTGGAGCAGCCGTGCCCGCTGTGCTCTGCTAGCAGCTCGACAAGCTGCGCTCCATCGACTTGCTGCAGGCACTGCACGAACAGCTGCCCGTGTGGCTTAGGGCTCTAGTCGCTTGAGGGTTTCGCGCACTCTCGCTTTCAACTCGTCCAGTGACAGGTTCCTCAGTTCGTCGGCTCCGTCCTCTACAGGTGCCACTGGAGGCCCGCAGATGTAGAGAAGCGCCAGCTTGAGCGCTTCGAACTTGGGCCGTCCGGTGCCCATGGCCAGGTCGTGCAGCTCCCTGGCGTAAGACGTCGACGTTCTGCCGCAACCCTTCTCGGAGCTCGCGGATGCCTCGAGGACGCCCGCCAGGGTTCCCGGACTCACCCGGGCGCCACGGCCGGCCAGGGAGCCGGGGCTCACCGCTCACGTGAGGCCACGAATGAAGGCCTCGAGGGCCTCCCGCTGGATCCGGATGGCGCCGCTCACTCTGACGAACGGCAGCTCGCCGCGGTCGCAGAGCCCATAAACCGTCGAGTTGCTCACCCGGAGTACCTGGGCCCTGCTCCCGGGGCGGCCTGCCGCACCTCCGCGTCTCCAACGCCATCCGGATCGCGCCTGAGCATGTCCAGGGATACCTGGCAACAGCGAAGGCGAGGGCGACGTGCGACGAAACAGGCAATGCGGCTCCCGCGGACGGTGACGAGTACCCTGGAGTCGGGCCGTCCCCCTCGAAGCGCTGACGGGCCGCCGTCGCCGGATTGCACCGAGGGCACCGCTGGTAGACTGCGGCCCTATGTGGAAACCGGCGCTCCTACTGCCGCTCGCTGTCGGATGTGCGAGCGCGCCAGTTCCAGCACCAGCACCAGTTCCAGCAGCGGAGGTCTACTGCTGCAAGGGCGGGCTCTTCACCGACCGCGCATCTGGGGTCGGCGGCGTGACGGTTGAAGAGGGGGGCTGCTCACCGTGCCAGCCGAAGGGTCCGCCGCTGGAACGGCCCGATGCGGGGACCGGCCCCATCTGAGACCACGGCCGCATTTGCTCTGAGAGCACGTACTCGGTGTACTTCATCGTCAGCCGAGGAACACGACCGAGCGCAGCCTTCATGTCAACCTAGTCGTACACGGGCGCGAGGTCTGCCGTGCCCCTAGAGACCGCTGTGCGCGTCGTGCGAGCTCTGTGCGACCTACAGGGCGGAGGCCGTAGCGGAGGCCGTCGCATCCGGTCACCCGAGTTTCATCGACCTCTAGGACCCCTGTCCGAGCAGCTGCTCCTGGCGTCACTCCGTGTCCAAAAGCTTCGCCCTCGGCGCGTTTGCCATGACCGACCGGATTCCGGCGTACACGCTGCTCAACCCGGCGTACATCTGGCTTTGTCCGATGATTTCGCCGTTGTGGGCCAGCAGCGCGAAGTACCGCTTCCCGTTCCTCGCGGTGCGGGTCTCGAAGTGTTTGCGCTGGGTGGCGTTCTTCTTCACCGACTTGATGCCGTCGAAGGCTGCCTGCCTGGAGTTGTAGGCCTCGCTGGTCAGGATGACTCGCTGGTTCTTGGCCAGAAGGGTGAAGTGGTGCTTGCCGCTCTTGCCCTTGGAGAGGACGAACATGCGTGACCCCGGGGTGACGTGGAAAGGGAGGCGCGCACCATACCTCGGCCGCCGCCGGCCTGGTTCCGCGAGGGCGTACCGAAGGCCTGAGGTGTCCGCACCGAACGTGCCGAACGCCCCCCGGGCCTCGGACCGCAGCAGGCGGTGGCACGAGCACGTCCAGAGAACGACGTCCTCGGGCTGCAGCGGCTCTGCGCCGGCGTAGGATGCGCTCAGGTGGATTGCCTCTCGAGGAGATACCATGGATCTATGCTTGAACCGTTCCCTCAAGCTCCTGATTGGAGTTGCCGTAGGTGCCGGTGGCGATGCCGCGGCGGCGCTGCCCAAGGATCCCTGCGCGCTGCTGACGCCCGCCGAGATCCAGGTCCTCGCCCCGAACACGAACATCGGCAAGGGGAAGCCTGATGCCTCGATGGCCCCGATGGGTGTGGCTTGCGGCTATTCCTGGGGGCCCAGGACGGCGGAGTGGGGGGAATCCGCCTTCTCGATTACGGTCATCGATGGGACGAAGGCCTGGCCCGGAACGAGTCCCGACACACTTGCAGAGGGCCTTCGCGCCAAGGTCGGGGCTCCGGGGAGCAACGCATCTCAAGTTTCCGGGGTGGGCGATGCGGCGGTCTTCTCGTATGAGGCCCGCTCCAACAACGGTACGGTCGAGGCATACTTCAAGAAGAAGAACCTGCACCTGTCGGTCGTCTTTCACTCCGGCGAGTCCCTCGCGAGCAAGGACAAGCTCGTCGCGCTCCTCAAACAAGCTGCCGGGCGCCTCTGAGCGTGTTCAACCCGTGCTCACCGCCCTCCCCGCCCCACACCCTCCAACGCCTCCAGGAGCTGGCTCTCCTGGAAACGTGCCCGTCGACACTCGGAGGCCAACCAGGCCACGCTGATCGCGTTGGCCGAGTCGCGCATGGCCTCCCGGACGTGACGGTCGAACTCCTCATTGCTCGGCCGGACGGGCGCGGGGGCATGCGGGTGCGTGAAGAGTGGCAT
>DATIWW010000540.1:0-5620 GCA_035519175.1 Terriglobales bacterium | reverse complement strand
ACCCCCGTGGATCTGGCTCTCAAGCCCGACGGCGGCGAGCTGCTGGTCAGCAACTTCGCCGCCGACAGCATCTCCATCCTCGAGACCGGCCCCAACGAAGCGGAGAGCAGCCACCTGATCGGCCGGCAGCCCGTGCGCGGCCTGGTGAATGCCGGCAACTCGCTGCTCTACGTGAGTAACTTCGGCTCCGACTCGGTCGGCGTCTTCGGCATCGACAACCGCAAGCTGCTGGCCACGGTGCGCGTGGGCAGCCGCCCCGACGCCCTGGCCCTCACCACCGACCAGGGCGCGTTGCTGGTCGCCGATACCGCCTCCGGCGATGTGGCGGTGGTCTTCGTGGACGAGCGCAACTCCCAGTTCACGCTGTTCACCATGATCCCGGTGGGCCTCGCGCCCAATCAGATCGCCGTCAAGAGCTTCATGGCCACGCGCCCGCCCGCGCAGTAGCGCCGCCCTCTCGCCGGCTGTAGCGCCGCGTCCCGGCGGCTGTCGGCGCAGCCTGCCCCGAGCGGAGCCGAGGGGCTCGCCCGCTCCAGCCCCGAAGGGGCGTTTGACAGCAGCCCAGGACGACGCGCGCCCTGCGCGCGGACTCCTGGGTAGGCCGCCGAGGGAATTCCGAGTCCCGGAGGGACGACTGAACCATTGTCAAGAAGATAGAAAGGGCACGGCCCCGGCCGTGCCCTTTCCTAATAGATTCGCGTCCATCCGCGTCCATCCGCGGCGAGGAAGTTCAGTCGCTGGCCGCGCTGCTCTTGGCGCAGAGGCGGTCGAAGGCCGAGGTGAGATCGGCGGCGATATCATCCGCTTCCCGGTTCTCGATGTCCATGCGCTGCATCATGTAAACCAGCTCCCCGTCGCGCAGCAGCGCGATCGAGGGCGAGGATGGGGGATAGTCGGCGAAGTGCCGCCGCGCCTGCTCGGTGGCCTCGCGGTCCTGCCCGGCGAAGACGGTGACCATCTTCTCAGGCTTCACCTTGTGCTCCAGCGCGATGCGCACGGCAGGGCGCATGCGCCCGGCGGCGCACCCGCACACCGAGTTCACCACCACCATCACCGTGCCCTTGCGCTGGCTCAGCAGTTGTTCCACTTCCTGCGCGCTGCGCAGCTCTTCGATGCCCAGGCGCGTCAGCTCTTCGCGCATGGGTATGATCATCAGCTCCGGATACATCCGTCCTCCTTGGTCCTCTTGAACCGCCATCTTAGGATGGCCCCGGTCCGCGGCCGCAGGGCGCAGCAGGGAGCGGCGGCAATCGGGCGCCGAAAGGCGCCGGGGGAACCCTGGTCGGCGCTTTCGCCGGGGCGGGGCCGCGTATATGCTGGAATACGCGTGCAGCTCCAGGAGCAGGTCCCTCTCGCCCCGCTCACCACCTTGCAGGTGGGCGGCCCGGCGCGCTACTTCGTCGAAGCGCATGACCTCGCCGAGGTGCGCGAGGGGGTGCGCTTTGCCCGCGATCGCGGCCTGCCCCTCTTCGTGCTGGGCGGGGGCAGCAACCTGGTGGTGGCCGACCGCGGCTTTCCCGGCCTGGTGCTGAAGATGGCCATCCGCGGCGTGGACGAACGCGATCAAGGCGGCAAGCGTGTCTTCGAAGCCGGCGCCGGCGAGGACTGGGATGCCCTGGTCGCCCGAGCCGTCACCCGTGACTGCGCCGGCATCGAGTGCCTGAGCGGCATTCCCGGAAGCGTGGGCGGCACCCCCATCCAGAACGTCGGTGCCTACGGCCAGGAGGTCTCCGAGACCATCACGGAGGTGCAGGCTCTCGATCTGGAGAGCGGCGAGGTGCGCGAGTTCTGCTCGCCCGCCTGTGAGTTCGGCTACCGCCGCAGCCGGTTCAACACCACCGAGCGCGCCCGCTACATCGTGCTGCGCGTCAGCTTCGCGCTCACCCCGGGAGGGGAACCGCGCCTCGACTATGCCGACCTGAAGAAGTTCCTTGCCGGGCGCTCGCGCCCCACTCTGCCCGAGACCCGCGAGGCCGTCCGCCAGATCCGCCATAGCAAGGCCATGCTGATCGTCGCCGGCGACGAGGACTCCCGCAGCGCCGGCTCCTTCTTCAAGAACGTTCTGCTCGATGCCGCCGCCCTGGCGCGCCTGCAGGAGGCCGCCGCGCGCCGCGGCCTCACCCTGCCCACCTATCCCGGCGGCGAGGGCCGGGCCAAGGTGCCCGCCGCCTGGCTGGTGGAGCAGGCAGGCTTCCCGCGCGGGTACGGTCGCGGCCCGGTGGGCATCTCCCGCAAGCACGCTCTGGCCATCGTCAACCGCGGAGGAGGCACCGCCGCCGACATCCTCGCCCTCAAGGACGAGATCCAGCGGCGGGTAGCCCAGGAGTTCGGCGTCGACTTGCAGCCCGAACCGGTCCTGGTGGACTTCGGGCCTCAGCCTTGACCCCCGGGTGGAAAAATCCCATCCCCCAAGCGCAACTTGCCGGCCCGGGCATGGTTTAATAAGTGTTGGGGTATGGCCACGACCGTCCAGAGCGAGCTGCAGACGCGAACCGCGACCGGCGCCCAAGCCGTGATCCGGGTGGATGACGTCCACAAATACTACGAACTGGGCGAGACCCGGGTGCACGCCCTGCGCGGCGTTAGCCTGGAGGTCAAGCCGGGCGAGTTCGTGGCCATCATGGGCGCCAGCGGCAGCGGCAAGTCCACCTTCATGAATATCGTGGGCTGCCTGGACCGTCCCAGCAGCGGCCATTACTTCCTCGACGGCACCGACGTTTCGGGATTGAGCAAGCGCGAGCTGGCCATCATCCGCAACCAGCGCATCGGCTTCGTCTTCCAGGGTTTCAACCTGCTGGCCCGTACCACCGCCCTGGAGAACGTGGAGCTGCCCACTCTGTATGGGAGCCGGGTGGGGAAGGTGGAGCGCGAGCAGCGGGCCCGCCGCGCTTTGGAGATGGTGGGCCTGGGCGACCGGGTGGACCACTTCACCTCCCAGCTTTCCGGGGGCCAGCAGCAGCGCGTGGCCATCGCCCGCGCCCTGGTCAACCAGCCCAGCCTGCTCCTGGCCGACGAGCCCACCGGCAACCTGGACAGCCGCACCGCCGTCGAGATCATCGGTATCCTGCAGCAGCTCAACGACCAGGGGCTCACCATCGTGCTGGTCACGCACGAGCACGACATCGCCGAGTTCGCCAAGCGCAACGTCGTCTTCCGCGACGGCAAGATCCGCAAGGATGAAGTCAACCGCGAGCGCCCGCGGGCCAGCGAGGTGCTGAAGAACCTGCCCACCCTGGAGGATTAGGCCGTATGGAACTGATGTCCATCCTGCGAATCGCCCTGCGCGCCCTGGCGCGCAACAAGATGCGCTCCGTGCTCACCATGCTGGGCATCATCATCGGGGTGGGCGCGGTCATCGCCATGGTGGGAGTCGGCCAGGGCGCCAAGGAGCGGGCCCAGCAACAGATCGCGGCCATGGGCTCCAACCTGCTGTTCGTGGGCAGCGGCACCGTCAACCGAGGCGGCATGCGTCTGGGGTGGGGCGCCACCAAGACCCTGGTCGTGGACGACCAAAGGGCCATCTTGCGCGAATGCCCGGCGGTGGCCGCCGCCGCCCCCGGCGACGGCACCTCCGCCCAGATCGTCTTCGGCAACGACAACTGGTACACCCGCATCACCGGCACCACCCCCGAGTGGTTCCAGGTGCGCGACTGGCCGGTGGCCTCCGGCTCCACCTTCACCCAGTCCGACGTGGACACCGCCGCCAATGTGGCCGTCATCGGCGAGACGGTGCGCAAGAACCTGTTCGGGGCCACCGATCCCGTCGGTCAGACCATCCGCATCAAGGACCTGCCCTTCCGCGTGATCGGGGTGCTCATTCCCAAGGGCGCCAGCGCCGCCATGGGCCAGGACCAGGACGACACCATCGTCATTCCCCTCACTACCCTGCAGAAGAAGATGAACGGCAACACCTGGCTGCAGTGGATCATGGTCTCGGCCACCTCCCGCGACACCAGCTACGCCGCCCAGCAGCAGATCACCACCCTGCTGCGGGACCGCCACCGCATCCGCCCCGGCGCCGACGACGACTTCTTCGTCCGCAACCTGGCCGACATGGCCAACCTCGCCGATCAGCAGAACACCATCTTCACCTGGCTGCTGGCCTCCATCGCCAGCGTCTCCCTGCTGGTGGGCGGCATCGGCATCATGAACATCATGCTGGTTTCGGTCACCGAGCGCACCCGCGAGATCGGCATCCGCATCGCCGTGGGCGCCTCCGAGCAGGACGTGCAGAACCAGTTCCTCATCGAAGCGGTGGTGCTCAGCCTGATCGGCGGCGCCATCGGCATCTTGGTGGGCGTGGGGACGTCGTTGCTCATCACCAACGTGCTGGGCTGGCCGGTGAAGATCTCGGCCTTGGCCATCGTGATCGCCGTGATCTTCTCCACCGCGGTGGGGATCTTTTTCGGCTTCTATCCCGCGCGCAAGGCGGCGGCCCTGGATCCCATCGAGGCCCTGCGCTACGAGTGAGGCGGCAGGCGCCGCCTACTTCTGCGCCGCGCGCCCGTAGGCTTCGCTGGCCACGCAGATCACGAAAAACACCACGCTGAGTTCCAGCAGGTTGCGGGGCACGACCTTGATGGCCACCAGCCGCCAGCCCAGGTCGAAGAACACCAGCGCCCGCGTCACCAGCGCCAGCACCAGCAGGATCCACCCCAGCCTGTAGGAGTTCTGCACCATTCCCTTCATGGCTTCCTCCCGCTTCGCAGATTGGTCCGCTCACCACCGCAGCCTGGCGAAGGCTGCGCTGGTACGCTACTCCCCTGCCCGGGCTTTTGCAATTGGGGAAAGGGAGGATGGCAGGCGCGCAGACACCCCGGCGCCGGCTCTGGCATCGGGCCGGGCGGGCAATGCGCTTACAGCGCGCTCATGTTGGCGAGGAACTCGCCGTTGGAGCGGGTCTTGCTCAGCTTGTCGATGAGCAGTTCCATGGCCTCCACCGGCGAGAGCGGGTTCAGCACCCGGCGCAGCACCCAGATGCGCGCCAGGTCTTCCTTGGAGATGATCAGCTCTTCCTTGCGGGTGCCCGAGCGCTGGATGTCGATGGCCGGGAAGACGCGCTTGTCGGCCAGCTTGCGGTCGAGGATGACCTCGCAGTTGCCTGTGCCCTTGAACTCCTCGAAGATCACGTCGTCCATGCGGCTGCCGGTGTCGATCAGCGCGGTGGCCATGATGGTCAGCGACCCACCTTCTTCGATGTTACGCGCCGCGGCGAAGAACCGGCGCGGCCGCTGCAGCGCGTTAGCGTCGATACCGCCGGAGAGTACCTTGCCCGACGAGGGAACGACCGTGTTGTAGGCGCGGCCGAGGCGGGTGATGGAGTCCAGCAGGATCACCACGTCGCGCTTGTGCTCGACGAGGCGCTTCGCCTTCTCGATCACCATTTCGGCGACCTGAACGTGACGCGATGCCGGCTCGTCGAAGGTCGAGGAGATCACCTCGCCCTTGACCGAGCGCTGCATGTCGGTGACTTCTTCCGGGCGCTCGTCAATCAGCAGAACGATCAGCGTGACTTCGGGGTGATTCGTAGTGATCGAGTTCGCGATCGACTGCAGGAGCATCGTCTTACCGGTGCGGGGCGGCGAGACGATCAGTCCGCGCTGGCCTTTGCCAATCGGGG
>DATIWW010000539.1:0-2318 GCA_035519175.1 Terriglobales bacterium | reverse complement strand
CTCTCGAAGGACGACCTGGTCATCGCCGACGCCCACCGCCCGGTGGGGCTGGCCGGGGTGATGGGCGGCTTCGACACTATGATCACGGAGCGCACGAAGAACGTGCTCATCGAGGCGGCGTGGTTCGATCCGGTGTCGGTGCGCAAGACGGCGCGTCGGCACGGCCTGCACACCGACGCTTCGCACCGCTTCGAGCGCGGCGCCGACGTGGGCGCCACCGCGCCGGCGTGCGCGCGCGTGGCGCAACTCATCCTGGAAAGCGCGGGCGGCGAATTGGAAGGCGGCGAGATCGACGTGCTGGCCCGGAAGCTGGTGCCGCGGCACGTGCGCCTGCGCCACAGCGAGGTGCGGCGCATCCTGGGGCAGGACATTCCCGGCGACGAGATCGAGCGCATCCTGGAGAAGCTGGGCTTCAGGGTGGCGGCCGGCAAGCCGGCGAAGGCGGCCAAGGGCGCGCGCACGCCCGCCATCCTGGACGAGCCGGCGGAATTGACGGCCGAAGTCCCCACCTGGCGGCTGGACGTGGAGCGCGAGATCGACCTGATCGAAGAGATCGCGCGGCTCCACGGCTACGACCGCTTCCCTAACACCCTGCCGGCGTTCTCGGGCTCGGTGGTGGAGTTGCCGCACGCGGCCCAGGAGGCGCGGCTGCGGAGCGACCTGCTGGCGCTGGGCTACCACGAGGCCATCTCGCTGAGCTTCATCTCGCGGCAGGACGCGGCGCGCTTCGCCAGCGCCGCCCCGGCGGAGATCGCCAACCCCATCAGCGAAGAGGCCACGTGCATGCGGACCTCGCTGCTGCCGGGGATGCTCGACATGCTGGCGTGGAACCTGAACCGCGGCAACCCGCAGGTGCGGCTCTTCGAGGGCGGCAACGTCTTCGCGCTGGAAGGCGCGGCGGCGCGGGAAGAGCGCATGGTCTGCCTGGGCGCGACGGGCGCGGCCGAGCCGGCCGGCGTCCACCGGGCGGCGCGCGCGTACTCTTTCTTCGACCTCAAGGGCGACGTGGAGACGCTGCTCTCCGCCTTCGAGCACACCGCGCTCTACTTCGACGGCTCTTCCGCCGATTACTACCATCCCGGGCGCTCGGCGCGGGCGGTGATGGACAAGGCCACGGTGGCGCGCTTCGGGCAGATCCATCCCGAAGTGGCGGCGGGGCGCAAGCTGCGCCAGGAGGTGTACGTCGCCGAGATCCTGCTGGAGCGGCTGTACACGCACGGGTTGCGCCAGCCGCATTACCGCCCGGTGCCGCGCTTCCCGGCGGTGGAGCGGGATTTCTCCTTCGTCTTCGACAACGCGGTGAGCTTCGAGCAGGTCCGCGGGACGGTGGAGACGCTGGGGCTGGGCGAAATGCGCAGCTTCCAGCCGGTGGAGATCTTCCGCGGCGGCGGAGTGCCGGAGGGGCGGTACTCGGTGCTGCTCCGCGCCGGCTTCCAGTCTTCCGAGCGCACCCTGCGCGATGACGAGGTGCAGCGCTGGTCGCAGCAGATCGTGAAGGCGCTCCAAGGCCTGGGCGGGACGCTGCGCGCGTAGTTCTCGGTTCCCGGTTCCCACTTCCCAGTTGCTGCGCTACAATCGCGGCCCATTCGAGGTGCGCGATGACGCTTTCGCGGAGAAGCTTCCTGGGGACGGTGGGAACAGCGGCCGCGGCGGCCACGGTGCTGCCCTTTCCCCTGGCCGAGGGGCTGGCGTTTGCGGGCGAGCCGCCGCGGGCGCGTGTGGCCGGCGGGCCCATCCTGCTCAACTCCAACGAGAACGCCTACGGGCCTTCGGCCAAGGTGATGGCCGAGGCGCAGCGGGCGCTGGGGCTGGCCATGCGCTATCCCGACCGGCAGTACGAGGCGCTGCGCGAGCGCATCGCCCGGCTCCACCAGGTCAAGCCGGAGCAGGTCTTCCTGGGCAACGGCTCCACCGAGATCCTGAAGATGGCGGCCGACGCCTTCGTGGACGACAAGCACAAGCTGGTGACCTCGATGCTCACCTTCGAGGCCATCAGCTTCTACGCCTCGAACCTGCCGGGCGTGCAGGTGGCCTACGTGGGTCCGGCCGAAGACCACAGTCTCGGTCTGAAGGCCTACCTGGCGCCGGCGCGACAGAACGCGGGGCTGGTGTACGTCTGCAATCCCAACAATCCCACCGGCACGCTGACCCCGCGAGCCGAGATCGAGGAGTTCCTGCGCGCGCTGCCGCCAAAGACCTACGTGCTCATCGACGAGGCCTATCACCACTACGCGGTGGGTGCGCCCGGGTACGAGTCCTTCCTGGACAAGCCCATGGACGACCCGCGGGTGATTGTGGCGCGGACGTTCTCGAAGGTG
>DATIWW010000538.1:0-7425 GCA_035519175.1 Terriglobales bacterium | reverse complement strand
AGCAGGGAGATCAGCGCGGCCAGGGCGCGCGGCAGGTGGAGCCGCTCCAGCAGCATCACCAGCGGCTCCAGCATGAAGGCCACCAGGACGGAGACCAGCAGCACCACCAGCACCAGCTTGGCCACGTAGCAGAGGGCCAGGACCACGGCCACGGCAATGATCACGGGCGCGCCCGACTGCACATGGTCGGTGCGCCGCCGGCGCAGCCCCGGAGCGCCTGCGGCCGAACCCGTTCCCCGGCCCGGAGGAGGGGTTTCCCCGGGCAATGGTCCCGCGGGCTCCATCGGCTCGGTCGCCATGCGGGTATCCTACCCCAAGCTTCCGCCCCGCCCGAGCCTATAATTGCCGCGTGGCGCTTCCTGATAACCTGCCACCGCCTTCCGTCTCCGGCGGGCGGATCCTGGCTTTGGACGTGGGCGCCCGCACCCTCGGCTTGGCGGTCTCCGATCCTCTGGGCATCACCGCCCAGGGCCTCGAGACCCTGCGCCGCCGCAACCTGCGCTCCGATCTGGAGCACCTGGAGCGCCTGCTCCGGCAGTACCAAGTAGCGGAGCTGGTGGTGGGAAACCCCCTGCGCCTCAGCGGCCAGCCCGGCGCCCAGGCGGAAAAAGTGGCAGCCTTTGCAGAGCGGCTGCGGGCGCGCTTCGGCCTGCCCGTGCATCTCTGGGACGAACGCCTGACCTCGGCGGAAGCCAATCGCCTGCTGCGGGAGACCGCGATGAGCATCCGCCGCCGCAGCCAAGTGGTCGACCGCCTGGCCGCCACCCTCATCCTGCAGTCGTTCCTGGACTTTCGTGCCGCCCGCCGCGCCGCTCCCTGACCCCGCCCATTGTCTTTTCATCTAAACTGATAGCTTGCGTCGCAGCCTGTTCATCCTGGTGCTGCTGGGCCTGGCGATCCTCGTCGCCTGGCTGGGCTACGTCCTTTTTCTGCCCCTGCAGCCGGCGGGCCCGGTCACCGTGCTGCTGCGCCCCGGCTCCTCCACCCGCCACATCGCCGCCGAACTGCGCGCGGCTGGGGTCATCCGCAGCGTGTACGGGTTCCTCCTGGTGAACTCCTGGCGCGGCCAGTCGCTCAAGGCGGGCGAATATCGCTTCGAGCGCGCTGCCGGCGCGGTCGAGGTCTATGACCGCATCGCCGGCGGCGACATGGTGATCCACACCGTGGTGGTGCCGGAAGGCTATAACCTCTACGAAGTGGCCGGCGCCATCCAGGAGGCCGGGCTGGGCCGCGCCGACGACTTTGTCCGCATCGCCCACTCCGACACCCGCCTGATCGCCGATCTCGATCCCCAGGCCACCAGCCTCGAGGGCTACCTCTTCCCCGACACTTATCATTTCTCCCGCACCCAGAGCCTGCACGACATCGCCGGCGCCATGGTGCACCACTTCCGCCAGGAAACCGCGAGCCTGGGCCTGGGCACCGACGTCCACCAAGTGGTCACCCTGGCCTCGATCGTGGAGAAAGAGACCAGCGTGCCCGAAGAGCGGCCGCTGGTGGCCAGCGTGTATTACAACCGTCTGGCCCGCGCCATGCCCTTCGGCGCCGACCCCACCGTGGTCTACGCTTCCCTGCTGGCTGGCCACTACACCGGGGTGATCCACGAGTCCGACCTGCAACTGGACTCGCCCTACAACACCTACAAGCACGCCGGCCTGCCTCCCGGCCCCATCGCCAACCCGGGGCGCTCCGCTCTGGCCGCGGCTCTGCATCCCGCCCGGACCGACTACCTCTACTTCGTCAGCGACAACCAGGGCCACCACCGCTTCGCCCGGACCGCCGCCGAGCACGCGCGCAACGTGGCCGCCTACCGCCGCGCCACCAGCCACTGAGCCGGCCGGGCGCCGGGGCGTTCCGTCCCCGCTTGCTATACTTGGAGATTCACGTCGGGCGGATGAGGATCCCGGGAAAAACCCGTTTGCGCGCGCTGCTGCCGGCGCTGCTCCTGCTGCCCCTGACCGGGTGCCTCTTCCGTTCCCACCAGGTGCAGGTCCGCTACAGCACGGCCGCGCTGCAAAAGGCCACGCCGGCGGAGCTGATCGCGCGCCACAACCAGCTCGCCTCGCAGGTGCGCACCCTCAACGCCACCGTGGACATCGACACCTCGGTGGGCGGCGTCCGCAAGGGCAAGGTCACCGAGTACCAGGAGATCCGCGGTTACGTGCTGGTGCGCAAGCCCGCCCTGCTCCGCATGATCGGGCTCTTCCCCATCCTGCGCAACAAAGCCTTCGACATGGTGAGCGACGGCTCGACCTTCCGCGTCTCCATCCCTCCCAAAAACCGCTTCGTGGTGGGGCACAACGACGTGGTTCAGCCCTCGCCCCAGCCCCTCCAGAACCTGCGTCCGCAGCACATCTTCGACGCCCTGCTGTTGCACGAGGTCGACCCGCAGAGCGAGATCGCGGTGGTGGAAGACGGCGTGGAGACGGTGACCGACCCCAAGAGCAAGAAGCCGGTGGAGGAGCCCGACTACGTGGTGGTCATCATCCACCGCGGGGAGCAGGGCTGGTACCTGGCGCGCAAGGTGGTCTTCAGCCGCCAGGACCTGATGCCGCACCGCCAGATCGTCTACGACAAGAACGGCCAGATCGCCACCGACGCCCGCTATGACCAGCTCACCGACTACGGGGGCGTGCTCTTCCCCGCCGTGATCCAGATCCGCCGGCCCCAGGAGGAATACTCGCTCGTCCTTAACATCGTGAAGCTGAGCCTGAACCAGCCCCTGACCGACGCCCAGTTCACCCTGGAGCAGCCCGCGGGCTCCGAGCTGGTGGACCTCGACCAGCCCCAGGGCCAGCACCCCCCGGAAGGCCCCGCGCCCAAGTAGCGCACCACCCGTCCGCCCCGCCTTCAGATAGAATCGAAGCGCGATGATGAACCGCATGATCGTCTCCAACCTGGTGCACCGCCCGCTGCGCTCGGTGATCAGCATCGTGGCCATCGCGGTCGAGGTCTCGCTGATCCTGCTGATCGTGGGCCTGTCCATGGGCATCCTGAACGACAGCGCCCAGCGCACCTTGGGCGTGGGTGCCGACCTGATGATCATGCCGCCGGGCTCCTCGTGGCTCCAGGGGCTCGGCGGCGCGCCCGCGCCCATCGGCATCGCCGACAAGGTCGCCGCCCTGCCCCACGTCCAGGCGGTCTCCCCCGTCGTGGCCCAGCTCAACACCGCCGGAACCCTGGAGGTTATCTACGGCATCGACCTGGCATCCTTCGAAAAGATGGGTGGGCCTTTCCGGTATCTTTCCGGGGGACCGCTTCAAGGCCCCAATGACGTGCTGGTGGACGATTACTTCGCCGACCTGAAAAAGGTTCACGTCGGCGATCGCATCGAGATCTTCAACCAGGAGTTCCGTGTAGCCGGCATCGTGCTGCATGGCAAGGGCGCGCGCAAGTTCGTCCCCATCACCACCTTGCAGGACCTCACGGGCTCGAAGAACAAGGCCTCCATCTTCTACGTGAAGGTAGAGGACCCCAAGGACATCGAGAGCGTCAAGCAAGCGATCTTGGCCATCCCCGGCATGCAGCAATACCACGTGCGCTCCATGCCCGAATACCTGTCGCTGATGACGGTAAGGAACACCCCCGGCCTCTCGACTTTCATCGACATCGTGATCGGGGTGGCCGTGGTCATCGGCTTCATCGTGATCTTCCAAGCGATGTACACCGCGGTCATGGAGCGCACCCGCGAGATCGGCATCCTGAAATCCATGGGCGCCTCCAAGCTGTATATCGTGAACGTGATCCTGCGCGAGACCATCCTGCTGGCCGTGGCCGGCATCCTGCTGGGCACCGCTGCCAGCTTCCTGGCGCGCGCGGGGCTGTTGGCGCGCTTCCCGACTACGCGCGTCGAGATCACCGGGGACTGGGTGCTGCGGGCCACGCTCATCGCCATCACCGGGGCCATCCTGGGCGCCATTTATCCCGCTTTGCGCGCGGCCCAGAAAGACCCCATCGACGCCCTGGCCTACGAGTGACGCTGGAGTGCTGGCGCGGGCGCCTGCGCGTTGACAATCTTCGCGCCCGTACGCTATCTTTAAGTCTTTGGCAGCCCTGCAAGTGCCCGCCTTGGAGCGGTTTCTTTGCGGTTTTAATCAGGGAGAGTTTTCTGTATGTCAACCTATTTCCCCAAGCAAGGGGAAATTGCGCGCAAGTGGTTTGTCGTCGACGCCGAGGGGCAGACCCTGGGGCGCCTGGCGAGCCGTGTGGCCAGCATCCTGGCCGGCAAGCACACCCCCCGCTACACCCCCTTCATCGACATGGGTGACCACGTGGTGGTGATCAACGCCGGCAAGGTCCGGCTCACCGGCCTGAAGAGCGACAAGAAGGTCTACCACCACTACACCGGCTATCCCGGCGGGCTGCGCAGCGAGGAGTTCCGCAAGCGCTTCGCGCGGAGGCCCGAGCAGGTGGTGCAGGACGCCATCGTAGGCATGCTGCCCAAGACCAAGATGGGCCGCGCCATGGCGCGCAAGCTCAAGGTCTATCGCGACGACAAGCACCACCACCAGGCCCAAAAGCCTCAGTCCCTGGTCCTGGCGGCCCAAGGCGCTTAGGATTTTCGAGGGGCGCGCCCGGCGCGCCTCTCTTAACTTTTAGGAAGGTTCAGAACTGAATATGGCAGATCTGGTCCAGTATTACGGCACGGGACGGCGCAAGTCGAGCGTGGCGCGCATCTTTCTGCGTCCCGGCAGCGGCCGCTTCCTGGTGAACGGCCGCCCCTTCGAGCAGTATTTCGTCACCTTTGCCCAGCGCAACGCGGCCAAGCAGCCGCTGGTCTCGACCGACACCGCCGCCAGCTTCGACGTGATCGCCACCGTGGACGGCGGCGGGGTCAATGGCCAGGCGGGGGCGGTCAAGATGGGCATCGCCCGCGCCCTGCTGGGGTTCAACATCGAGCTGCGCTCCAAGCTCAAGTCCGAGGGCATGCTCACGCGCGATGCCCGCGGCAAGGAGCGCAAGAAGTACGGCCAGAAGGGCGCGCGCAAGCGCTTCCAGTACAGCAAGCGCTAAGGGTTGGGCCGCCGTCCGGGGGTTCCGGAGAGACGGCGGCGCGGTAGCGACCCGGAACCACATTCTTCCCGCACCCCGTGTGCGGGGCTGGACGGGAATTTAATCCCGCGCAATCCGTGGTACCGCGCGGGATGCAATTCACTAAGGAGGTTGTTTGGCTACCATCACCATGAAGGAGCTGCTCGAAGCGGGCGTCCACTTCGGGCACCAGACCAAGCGCTGGAACCCCAAGATGAAGGAGTTCATCTTCGGGGAGCGCAACGGCATCTACATCATCGACCTGCAGAAGACCCTCAAGATGTTCAAGGACGCCTCCAAGGTCGTGCAGGACATGGCGGGCGAGGGCAAGACCATCCTCTTCGTCGGCACCAAGCGCCAGGCCCAGGACGCCATCGCCGAGGAAGCGCAGCGCTGCGGCATGTTCCACGTGAACCAGCGCTGGCTGGGCGGGCTGCTCACCAACTGGGTCACGGTGCAGAAATCGGTGAAGCGCCTGAAAGAGCTCGATGAGATGGCGGTGGACGGCCGCTACGAGCTGCTGCCCAAGAAAGAAGTCATCAAGCTGGAGCGCGAGCGCAAGCACCTGCAGGCCAACCTGGCCGGCATCAAGAACATGACCCGGCTGCCCGACGCCATCTTCGTCATCGACTCCAACAAGGAGCAGATCGCGGTGCGCGAGGCGCGCAAGCTGGGCATCCCCGTCATCGCCGTCGTGGACACCAATTGCGACCCCAGCGAGGTCGACTACGTGATCCCCGGCAACGACGACGCCCTGCGCGCCATCCGCCTGTTCGCCTCCAAGGTGGCCGAGTCCATCCTGGAAGGGGTGCAGGCCGCCACCGACAAGCAGGCCGCCGAGATGGCCGCCGCGGTGGAAGCCGGCGCCGCCGAGCCGGCCCCGGCGGAAGCCGTGGACGCGCCGGCCGCCGCCGAGGCCGCTGCCGACGACATCAGCATGGAAGATGTCCTGGGCCGCGAGGGACGCAAGCGTCCCGCCGCCGAGAGCAAGGCTGAGGACGCCGCCGTGCGCCAGGCGGAGCCGCAAGTCAAGTAGCGCGCGCCGCCGCCGCGCCCGGCGGCATCGAATCTCTGGACCCGCGCCCTGCGCCCGGGCCGCTCATCGGGCATCCGCAGGCAGAAGTCCGCGGACCAGGCCCGGCAGTTTCATAGAAAGGCTTCTTCGATGGGGACTACGACCGTGAACATCTCCGCCGCCCAAGTGAAGGAACTCCGCGACAAGACCGGAGCTCCCATGATGGACTGCAAGCAGGCCCTGGCCGAGGCCAAGGGCGACCTGGAACAGGCCATCGTGGTGCTGCGCAAGAAGGGCATGGCCAGTGCCGCCAAGAAGGCCACCCGCGTGGCCACGGAAGGCTCGGTGGCCAGCTACATCCATGCCGGGGGCAAGATCGGAGTGCTGGTCGAGGTCAACTGCGAAAGCGACTTCGTCGCCCGCACCGACGACTTCAAGTCGCTGGTGCACGACATCGCCATGCACGTCGCCGCCAGCGATCCCAAGTTCATCCGCAAGGAGGACGTCACCCCCGAGGCCTACGAGCGCGAGAAGGAGATCTACCGCGCCCAGGCGGCCGCCACCGGCAAGCCCCCGCAGGTGGTGGAGAAGATCGTGGAAGGCAAGATGTCGAAGTTCTACGAGGAGGTCTGCCTCTACGAGCAGCCCTTCATCAAGGAACAGACCATCACCGTGGCCCAACTCATCGCCGGCAAGGTCGGCAAGCTGGGGGAGAACATCGCGGTGCGCCGCTTCGCCCGCTTCAAGGTGGGCGAGGCCGGCGAGACCATCGCCTTGAGCAAGCCGGCGGAGAGCAAGCCGGAGTAGCTTCTTGCGAGGCGCGGAGAAGGCCCGGCCACGCAGCCGGGCCTTTTTCTTTCCATCGCCGGGGCCGCAGGCAGGCCTTCCGGCAGTCGGCACTCCAGCTTTTCGCGGTAGAATGAGACAGATGCCCGAACCCGTCTTCAAGCGCATCCTGCTCAAGCTCTCCGGCGAGGCCCTGGCGGCCGGCCAGGGCTTCGGCGTGGATTCCGACCGCGTGCAGGAGATTGCCGGCGAGCTGCAAGAGGTCCATGCCCTGGGGGTGCAGACCGCCATCGTGGTGGGCGGCGGCAACTTCTTTCGCGGCGTGGCCGAGCAGGCCAAGGAGATGGACCGCGTCTCCGCCGACCACATGGGCATGCTGGCCACCGTCATCAACGCGCTCGCCCTGCAGGACGCCCTGGAAAAGCACGCCGTGATGACCCGCGTGATGTCGGCGCTGGAGATGAACCAGGTGTGCGAGCCCTTCATCCGCCGCCGCGCCATCCGCCACCTGGAGAAGGAGCGCGTGGTCATCTTCGCCGGCGGCACCGGCAACCCCTACTTCTCCACCGATACCGCCGCCTCCCTGCGCGCCA
>DATIWW010000537.1:0-3626 GCA_035519175.1 Terriglobales bacterium | reverse complement strand
CAACCTGGGGCTGGCCTACTTCCGTCTGCGCCGCTTCGACGAAGCCGTCACCGCCTACCAGCAGGCCTTCGCCCTGCAACCCCAGGACTACCGCACCGCCGGCAACCTGGCCGACGCCTATTACTGGGCCCCCGGCCAGCGCGACCAGGCGGCGGAAGCCTACCGCCGCTCCATCCAGCTCGGCGAGCCGGCCGCCAAGGTGAATCCCAAGGACGCCGACGTGCGCCTGATGCTGGCCAACGCCTACGCCCGGTTGGGGAACCGCAGCGAGGCCTTGCGCCAGATCGACCTGGGTCTGAAGGCCAATCCCAACCACGCCGAGACCCTCTACTACGCCGCCCTGGTACACAACCAGTTCGGCGAGCGCGACGCCGCCCTGGCCTGGCTGCAGAAGGCCATCCACGCGGGGTGGTCGCGGGCGGAGATCGAGCAGGCGGTGGAATTGGACAACCTGCGCGGCGATCCCCGCTTTCAGCGCCTGACGGCGGGCAACTAGGAGAGGACGAGGGCGCGGGGCCCGCGCCTCGCCCGCGCGCTTACGGGCCGATGATGATGTGCGGGTCCCAAGTCTGCATCCGCCCCTTCACCTTCACCTTGAGCACGGGCTTGTACTCGCAGCCCAGAGCGTCCTTGCGGGCGGGGCCGGAGAAGATGGCGGTCTGCAACATCTCGTCTTTGTACTTGTCGTTCCTGGCGTCGCCGGTGACGTCCTGCGCGAAGGGGTTGGCGGGACAGTCCTTGGTATAGGCCACCAGCTCGGCGATGCGGAACTGCCGCTGGGCGCTGGAATACCACAGGATGGACTCCTCGTTGTGCGGCGAGACGTAGACCGGCGGGCGCTCCTTCTTCTTGGCGAAGGCCGCGATGCTCTCGATGTCATAGAGGCACACTTGGCCCTTCTTCCCTTTGTTGGCGATGTTGCAGCCCGCCTCTTCCGACATCCGGCTGGTCTGGTCGGGGAACTTCATCCTCTCTTTCATCACCGGCGGGGGAGGCGCTTGCTTCCCCTTGTCTTTCTGGGTGGGGGTCTGGCTGGGTGCTTGCGCCGCCGCCAGCGTGAACAGCAGGAAAACTGCCAGCAGACGTATCAAGATCTTCTGCATCGGATGCCTCCTGAACCTGAGGTCTGAATGCTCGTGAGAAATGGGATCGGCCGGGAAGTCCTGCGACAGCCATCGCCCAGGACGAGGCGTCGCGAACATAGTGCGCCTAGCCCGCCGGAAGTGCAAGAAGCGGCTTTGACGCTGGCTTCGGGAAGGAGTGTGCCCGCGGCTGGCAGCGCGCCCCCGATTGCGATACCCTAGGGACGTCCCGCCGGTGCGCGCCCGTAGCTCAGCTGGATAGAGCGATTGCCTCCGGAGCAATAGGTCGGGAGTTCGAATCTCTCCGGGCGCGCCATGCTTCTTCCCAGATCCTTCGCCTGCGGCTCAGGATTTCGCCTGCGGACTCCCGCTCGGCTCGGCTCCGCCTCGCCTCCCTCACGTCCGCAAAGCGGCTCAAGTTCGGCCGGACTCGCAGCGAGGATCAGATCATCCTCATGTCTCGGCACATCCCCGACCAGGTAGCTGATTACCTCAAAGAAGGCCAGCCGCGCTGGAGGCCGATATAGCAGTGGGTTTTGGGACCTTGACCAGAGGTGACACCCTCGACCGCCCAAAGCACCTTAACCAATGCTGTTTGATCAACTATCGATGACAGCCTTCAGCACGGTATCGGTTGTCCTGCCACAGGGGCGTGCTCTGTGCCATGATTCCAGCATGGACAAACAATCAAATCGACTCTTGGCTTGGGTCGGGATTCTACTGGCCATCTTGTTGGCGCTGTTTCTAATGAAGAGGCTCCCGTGGCCATGAACGTTAGGCGTCCGCCAACGCACTGGCAGTCGTTCTCTTTGACTTTTCAGTGCTACTGGCTGCGCTGGTTCTCGGTTTGCTAGTGAAGCTCTTGGCCGATGAGATTGGTGGCGACCAGCCCCATCCTCAGCTTCACGCCATCTTTCGAGTCAGAACTTAGATGGTGCTGGGGCAAATGTCGCGAAAGACGCCGCCGAGTACTGCGCTTCCGAACACACACACGAACACGATCACGCTGATTCCGAAGGAACTCATGGTCTACCTCTCCTTAACGGGTGAGGCCAGCACGATTCACCTTTGCTTCTGCGTAAGTCGTAGCAGTCTCCGCGAGACTACTATCCCCGAAGCAGACCAACTCGCCATCACGCCGCAGCGCCGCGGGTGCCCTGGAACAAGGCCGCCTTGCCACCTGCCAGCATCCGCTTGGCATCCAGGAGGCCGTACAGCTGGATGAGCTTGGCCACCAGCCCGGTCCAGCCGGTCTGATGGCTGGCGCCCAGCCCGGCGCCGTTGTCGCCGTGGAAGTATTCGTAGAACAGGATGTGGTCGCGCCAGTGGGGATCGCTTTGGAACTTCTCCGCGCCGCCATAGACGGGCCGCCGGCCCTGCTGGTCGCGGGTGAAGATCCGTGTCAGCCGGTCCGCGATCTCCTTGCTCACCTCGAAGAGGTTCATCATCTTCCCGGAGCCCGTAGGACACTCGATCTTGAAGTTGTCGCCGTAGTACAGGTAGAAGTTCAGCAGCGCGCGGATGAGGAGCGCGTTGACCGGCATCCAGACCGGTCCCCGCCAGTTGGAGTTGCCGCCGAACATGCCGGTGTTGGACTCGGCCGGCAGGTAGTCCACGCGGTACTCCTGGCCGTTTACGTGCAAGACGAACGGGTGCTGCTCGTGGAACTTGGAGAGCGAGCGGATGCCGTAGGGGCTCAGGAACTCGTTCTCGTCGAGCATCTTGGTCAGAATCCGACGGAGTCGCTCCGGGTTGACCAGAGCCATGATCCCGCGCTCGGCTACCCCGTAATGTCCCGGTCCCATGGGGTGGATGGTCTCCAGGAGTTCGGGCATCCGGCGTAGGCGTTCCAGCACGTTTGCGTTCGCCTGGGGGACACGCTCCCGTATCGACTTATCGATCACCGTTGTGGCGCAGAGGGGCAGAAGCCCCACCATGGAGCGCACTTTAAGCCTGTGTGCGCTGCCGTCGGGAAGCCGCAGCAGATCGTAGTAAAAACCGTCCTCCTCGTCCCACATGCCGTCCTGACCGGGCCGATTCATAGCCGCGCCGATGTAGTAGAAGTGCTCGGCGAACTTCATGATCATGGGCTCGTAATCAGGGTCGTGGACAGCGATCTCGAACGCGAGTTCCAGCATGTTCTGGCTGAACAGAACCATCCAGGCCGTGCCGTCCGCCTGCTCCTGGTGGCCGCCGGTGGGCAGCGGGGCGCTACGGTCGAAGACACCGATGTTGTCGAGGCCGAGGAATCCCCCCTCGAAGACGTTCTTGCCGAAGCGGTCCTTGCGGTTCACCCACCAGGCGAAGTTGCTGAGCAGCTTGCCGAAGGAGCGCTTCAGGAACTCGACGTCGCTCTTCCCCGAGAGCGTCTGGGTCATCCTGTAGATGAAGAGCGTGGCGAGGGCGTGGACCGGCGGGTTCACGTCGCTGAAGTTCCACTCGTAGGCGGGCATCTGGCCATTGGGGTTCAGGTAGGTGACGCGGAGCAACAACTCCATCTGCTGTTTGGCGAAGTCGGGGTCCACGATCGAGAGCGGAAGGGTG
>DATIWW010000536.1:0-7772 GCA_035519175.1 Terriglobales bacterium | reverse complement strand
TGGTGGCGCAGAAGCGGGCGGGGCGGAAGTAGCGGGAGCGGGAGCGTGGGCGAGAGCCGGTGCGACCTGGTCATCGTCGGCGGCGGGATCGTGGGGCTGGCGACGGCGCTGGCCCTCCTGGAGCGGCGGCCGGAGCTGCGTCTGGCCGTGCTGGAAAAAGAGCCGCGGCTGGCCGCCCACCAGAGCGGCCACAACAGCGGAGTGATCCACTCCGGAATCTACTACAAGCCGGGCTCGCTGAAGGCGGAGACCTGCGTGGAAGGCGCGACCGCCATGCTGGAGTTCTGCCGCGCGCACGGCATCCCGCACAAAGTGTGCGGCAAGGTGGTGGTAGCGACCTCGCAGGAAGAGGTGCCGGCGCTCGAGGAGTTGCGGCGGCGGGGCGAGGCCAACGGCGTCCCCGGGCTGCGGATGCTGGCTGTGGAGGAGCTGCGCGCCATCGAGCCCCATGCCGCCGGCGTGCGTGCGCTGCAGGTGCCGGGCACAGCCATCACCGACTACGCGGCCGTGTGTGAGAAATACGCGGAATTGCTGCGGGCGGCGGGCGGCGAGGTGCGCACCGGAGCCCGGGTCACCGGCATCGTGCGGCGCGGCGGCGAGACCGTGGTGGAGACCAGCGCGGGCGAGGTGCGCGCCCGTTTCCTGGTCAATTGCGCGGGGCTGCACTCCGACCGCATCGCGCGCCTGGCGGGAGCGGAGCCGGGGGTGCGCATCGTGCCCTTCCGCGGGGAGTACTACGAATTGCGGCCCGCGGCGCAGGCGCTGGTGCGCGGGCTCATCTATCCCGTTCCCGATCCTAAGTTCCCCTTCCTGGGGGTGCACCTGACGCCGCGGGTGCGGGGCGGAGTGGAGGCGGGACCGAACGCGGTGCTGGCGCTGAAGCGCGAGGGCTACGGGAAGCTGAGCTTCAGCCCGCGGGACGCGGCCACGACCTTGTTCTACGGCGGCTTCTGGCGTCTGGCGGGGCGCTACTGGCGCTCGGGCGCGGGCGAGATGGCGCGCTCCTTCCTCAAGGGCAGGTTCGTGCGCGCGTTGCAGAAGCTGGTGCCGGAGCTGCGGCGCGAGGACCTGGCAGGCGGAGGCGCGGGGGTGCGGGCGCAGGCGGTGGACGCCAGGGGGGCGCTGGTGGACGACTTCCGCATGGTGCGCGGCGAAGGCGCGATCCACGTGCTCAATGTGCCCTCGCCGGCGGCGACCGCCTCGCTGGCCATCGGAAAAAGAATCGCGCAGATGATGGAAGAGGCGCTTCGCTCTTAGCTCTTCGTAGCGGGACGCGGGGAGTTGAGCAGGATGTCGCGCAGGGAGACCAAGCCCTTGACGCGCCCGTTCTCGCAGACGGGCAGGTGGCGGAAGCCGTACTCCTTCATCAGGAAGAGGCAGTTCTCGACCGGCTCGGCGGGAGGCACGGTGCGCGGGTTGGCGGTCATGACCTCGGCCACCGGAGTCAGGCCGGGGCTGCGCCCCGCCGCCACCACGCGCCGCAGCAGGTCGCGCTCGGAAAAGATGCCCACCAACTCGCCCGCGCGCAGCACGGCGACCGCGCCCACGTTGCGCTCGTTCATCAGGCGAGCCGCCTCCAGCACCGTCTGATCGTGCTGGACGGTGAGGATCTTCTGCTCCTTCACCAGGTCGTTGACCACAGCCATGGGGATGCTCCTCTGCCCAGGGAGGATGAGTCAGTTTCTCCCAAATCGGAGGGGCTTGCAAGAGGCAGGCGCGCGGCCGCCGCGAACGCACGCGGGAGGCGGATTTGCGTCACGGCGGCTTGTGACCCGGGTCACTGCCCGGAGCCCGGAGAGGGCGCAAGGTAGGAGGCCAGAGGGTTGGGCCCTCCCTGCTCCATGTCTCCGAGGCATGTGACGGGGCCGGCCACCCGAGGAGCCCGCATGAGCCAACCGGCGAAGAAGCTCACCCCCAAGATCGAAGAAGACTTGCTGGTCTGCCCGCTGTGCCACGGCAAGGGCCTGGCCCCGCGGGCCGAGGCCTCGCGCTACCTGGCGGAGAACGTGGGCTCGGGGCTGGGTTCGCCCGCCCCGCAGAGCTGCGAAGACCATGCCGCGGCCACCACCGGCAAGGGCGGCCATGCCCAGCAGGTGCGCAACTATCCCTCCGCCGAGGTGCTGTGGCGCAGGAGTCCCAAGGAGTAGCCAGGAGCGAAAGGCGCTGCCATGACCGAGATCGAATCCGCAGAAGCTCAGCAGCAACTGGAACAGACCCTCGACCACTTTCCCGACCGGCGCGCCAGCCTTATTCCCCTGCTGCAGGAGATCCAGACCACCTTCTACTACCTGCCCGAGCCGGCGCTGCGGCGGGTGGCGCGCAAGCTGCGCATGACCCTGCCCGAGGTCTACCAGGTGGCCACGTTCTACCGCTGCTTCAGCCTGAAGCCGCGGGGCAAGCACCTGCTGCAGGTGTGCCTGGGGACAGCCTGCCACGTGCGCGGAGCGCCGCGAGTGATGGACCGGGTGCTGACCGACCTGAAGCTGAGCCAGCCCGGTACCACCCCCGACTGCCAGTTCACCGTCCTGGGGGTGCGCTGCGTGGGCTGCTGCGGCCTGGCCCCGGTGGTGCGCGTGGACAACAACACCCATCCTCACATGTCGCAGGCCAAGGTCAAGGGGATGCTGAGGAAGTACGCCCAGCCCGCGGGCGAGGCGCCCAAGATGCAGGCGGAAGCCGAAGGAGAGAGCGATGCTGCCGCTGAAGTCGGTTAAGGAACTGGAGACATTCCGGGCGCAATGCCGCGAAGGACGCGATCCCCAGCGGCCCTGCCTGACGGTGTGCGCGGGCAGCGGCTGCACCGCCAGCGGCGCCCATGAACTGCTGGCGGGACTGCGCCAGGAGCTGGCGCAGCGCGGGCTGGCAGGCGCCATCGACGTCAAGAGCACCGGCTGCCACGGCTTCTGCGAGCGCGGCCCCCTGATGATCATCTGGCCGGAGGGCACCTTCTACAACCAGGTGACCGTCCACCACGTGCGCGAGATCGTGGCCAGCATCGGCAACGGGCGCCAGCCGGTGGAGAAGCTGCTGTACGTGGACCCGGCCAGCGGCCGGCGCGTGCTCAAGGAAGACGAAGTCCCCTTCTACGCCCGCCAGCAGCGCATCCTCTTCGGCAACAACGGGCGCATCGATCCCAAGGAGATCCGCGACTACCTGCAGGTGGGCGGCTACCAGGCGCTGGGCAGCGTGCTCTCGGGCCGGAGCGCGGAAGAGGTGGTCGGGGAGATCACGCGCTCGGGGCTGCGGGGACGCGGCGGCGCGGGCTTCCCCACCGGGGTGAAGTGGAGCGTGGCGCGGCAGAACCCGGCGCCCCGCTACGTCATCTGCAACGCCGACGAGGGCGACCCCGGGGCTTTCATGGACCGCAGCCTGCTGGAAGGCAATCCCCACAGTGTGATCGAAGGCATGATCATCGGGGCGTATGCCCTGGAAGCGGAGGAAGGCTTCGTCTACGTGCGCGCCGAGTATCCGCTGGCGGTGGAGCACCTGCGAGTGGCGCTGCAGCAGGCGGAGGAGTGCGGCCTGCTGGGCGACGACATCCTGGGCAGCGGAAAGAAATTCAAGATCAACGTGGTGGAGGGCGCGGGCGCCTTCGTGTGCGGCGAGGAGACGGCGCTGATCGCCTCCATCGAAGGGCGGGTGGGCGAGCCCCATCCCCGGCCTCCCTACCCCGCGCAGAAGGGACTGTGGGGCCGGCCCACCGTGATCAACAACGTCAAGACCTGGGCCAGTGTGCCGCAGATCCTGAACCGGAGCGCGGAGTGGTATGCCTCGATCGGCACGGAGAAGAGCAAAGGCACCATGGTCTTCTCCCTGGTGGGCAAGATCAACAACACCGGCCTGGTGGAAGTCCCCATGGGCATCACCCTGCGGGAGATGATCTACGAGATCGGGGGCGGCATCCCCGGAGGCAAGCAGTTGAAGGCCATCCAGATCGGTGGTCCGTCGGGGGGCTGCATCCCGGCCACCCTGATCGATCTGCCCATCGATTACGAGCGGCTGCGCGAGGCCGGCTCCATGATGGGTTCCGGCGGCATGGTGGTGATGGATGAGTCCACCTGCATGGTGGACGTGGCCCGTTACTTCATGGAGTTCCTGGAAGACGAGTCCTGCGGGCAGTGCTTCCCCTGCCGGGAAGGGACGCAGCGCATGCGGCAGATCCTCACCCGCATCTGCCGCGGTCAGGGCCTGGAGGAGGACCTGCCGGTACTGGAGGACCTGGGCTGGCTGATGCAGCAGGCCTCGCTGTGCGGGCTGGGGCAGACCGCCGCCAACCCGGTGCTGACCACCCTGCGCTACTTCCGGGACGAGTACCTGGCGCACATCCGCGACCACGTGTGTCCCGCCAAGGTCTGCAAGGAACTCATCTACTACGAGATCGAGCCCACGCTGTGCGATGGCTGCGGGGCCTGCGTGAAGGTGTGCGCCGGCGACGCCATCCTGGGCGAAAAGAAGAAGGTGCACACCATCGACCGGGCCAAGTGCACGCGCTGCGGCGCCTGCCTGGAGGTGTGCCAACCCAAGGCAGTGCTGGTATCCACAGGAGCAATGGCGTGCCGAACCTAACCATCAACGGCATCAAGGTCGAAGTGGAGCGCGGCACCAGCGTGCTGGAGGCGGCGCGTTTCCTGGGCATCCCCATCCCTACCCTCTGCCACGAGGACGGGCTGCTGCCGGCGGGAGCCTGCCGGTTGTGCGTGGTGGAGGTGCACAACGGGCAGAACGGGGCAGCCAAGCTGCTCACCGCCTGCACCCTGCCCGCGGAAGAGGGCATGCAGGTGCGGACCCACTCGGCGCGGGTGCAGAAGACGCGGCGGCTGCTGCTGGAGCTGTACGTGGCCACCTGCCCGCAGTCCAAACGCATTCAGGACCTGGCCTCGGAGCTGGGCGTGCACCAGTGCCGCTACGAGGCCAAGCACGAGAGCTGCATCCAGTGCGGGCTGTGCGTGCGCATGTGCGAGCAGCAGATGATGGCGGGGGCCATCGGCTTCGCCGGGCGCGGGCTGACGCGGCACGTCTCCCGCCCCTTCGACATGACCGACGCCACCTGCCGGCAGTGCGGGGCCTGCCTCTACATCTGCCCGGTGTGCGAATTGCGCTGCGCCGGCCCGCAAGCCGAATCCACGCTGTGCAACGGATGCCTGAATTTTGCGCCGGTGTGCTTCCAGAGCTACGAGGACGCCATGTGCTTCCTCGAGCCCTGCCACGCCTGCGAGTTGCCCGGGCCCCTGCGTCCCGACGTGAAGGTGACGCTGAACCCGGTCACCCGGCCCACGAATACCTATAAATGAACAGGGAGAGGTTATGACCTACACGCGACTGAATGCTTCAGCGGCCACGCTGACCAAGAACCGGACGGAAGATTCCATCAGCCCCTTCAGCGGGATGTGCGCCACCTGCGTGGACGGCTGCATCGGGATGTGCGAGATCGGCAAGAGCGCCTATCGCGGCCCGGAGATGATCTACCCGCAGCCCTTTGGGATCATCACCACCGCCTCGCAGAAGGACTACCCGGTGGACCTCTCGCACTTCACCATCCTGGGGCGAGCGACGGGAGCGTGGGGGATGGAAGCGGACTCCAACCGCGCCCTCTTCCCCAACGTGGACCTGGAGGTCACCATCGGGCGCGACCCGGGGATCCGCTGCCGGCTGCCCTTCGGGGTGGCGGCCATGGGCTCCACCAACGTGGCCAAGAACAACTGGGCGGGGCTGGCGGCGGGGGCCGCCATCACCGGCGTGCCCATGTGGATCGGGGAGAACGTCTGCGGCATGGACATGGAGTCGCGGCTGGAGAACGGCCGCGTGATCTCCAGCGTGGACCTGGAGTGGCGCGTGGCCTGCTACCGCGAGTGGCAGCAGGACTACGGCGAGATCTTCGTCCAGGCCAACGTGGAAGACACCATGCTGGGGGTGCAGGAGTACGCCCTGCAGAAGCTGGGCGTGAAAGCCCTGGAACTGAAGTGGGGACAGGGCGCCAAGGACATCGGCGGCGAGGTCAAGATCCGCGACCTGAAGAAGGCGCAGGAATTGCAGCGCCGCGGCTACGTGGTCCTGCCCAACCCCTCCAACGCGGTGGTGATCGAGGCCTTCAAGAAGGGCAGCTTCCATGAGTTCGAGCGGCACTCGCGCGTGGGCATGGTCACCCAGGACTCCTTCCTCAAGCGGGTGGAGGAATTGCGCAAGCTGGGCGCCAAGTACATCACGCTGAAGACCGGCGCCTACCGGCCGGTGGACCTGGCGCGGGCGGTGAAGTTCGCCTCTCTGGCCGAGCTCGACCTGCTGACCGTGGACGCGGCCGGGGGCGGCACCGGCATGTCGCCCTGGCGCATGATGAACGAATGGGGCATCCCCGGCATCGAGTTGCACTCGCTGCTGCGCGGATACCTGGAGACGCTCAAGGCGAAGGGCAAGTTCGTGCCCGACGTGGCCCTGGCCGGCGGCTTCACCTTCGAGGACCAGATGTTCAAGGGTTTCGCGCTGGGAGCGCCCTTCGTGAAGATGATCGCCATGGCGCGCTCGCCCCTGGCCGCCACCATGGTGGCCAAGACCATCGGCAAGTCCATCGAGTCGCAGGACCTGCCCATCTACATCCAGCGCTTCGGGATGAGCGTGGACGAGATCTTCGTCACCGCGCCCGAGTTGCGGCAGCGGTTCGGCGACCGCTTCGACAAGCTGCCGGTGGGCGCCGTCGGCTTCTACACCTACCACCAGCGCCTGGCGCAGGGGCTGCGGCAACTGATGGCGGGGGCGCGCAAGTTCGCCATCCGCTACATCGGGCGCGACGACATCGCCGCGCTCACGCAGGAAGCCAGCCAGATCAGCGGCATCCCCATGGTCTCGGACGTGGACCGCGAGGAGGCAGAAGCGCTTCTGGGCCAGTAAGTCAGGGAACGGAAACACGGCCAGACAGGCCCGGCGTGAGCCGGGCCTGTCTGTCTTTGGCAGCCCTTAGCCTTTAGCTGTTAGCCTTTGATCCTCAGGGCGCGGGCGGGACGCCGGCGCTACTCTCCTAACCGCGAACTCCTAACTACTAACCCCCTGACACCTGACCCCTGACTCCATGCTGTGATACAACTGTCGCCCCATGAACGGAGGCACCATGCGCAAGATCGTTGTTCCTATCCTCCTGCTGCTGGCGGCGTGCGCGGCGGCGCAGGTCAAGCCCGAGCAGGGTGACTTCGTGATCCAAGACTTTCACTTCAAGAGCGGGGAGACGCTGCCCGAGCTGAAGATCCACTACTACACCCTGGGCACGCCGCAGAAGGACGCGGCCGGCAACATCACCAACGCGGTGCTCTTGCTGCACGGCACCAGCGGCTCGGGACGCAACTACCTGGGGGAGAACTTCACCACCGTCATCTTCGCGCCGGGCGGGCCGCTGGACGCCGCCAGGTTCTTCATCATCCTGCCCGACGACGTGGGGCATGGGCGGTCCTCGAAGCCCAGCGACGGCCTGCACCTGCGCTTCCCCCACTACGACTACGACGACATGGTGGAGGCGGAATACCGGCTGGTCACCGAGCACCTGGGCATCCATCACCTGCGGCTGGTGGGCGGCATCTCCATGGGCGGGATGCACACCTGGCTGTGGGGGGAGGAGCACCCGGAGTTCATGGACGCGCTCTTCCCGCTGGTGAGCCAGCCCATCGAGATCGCGGGGCGCAACCGCATGTGGCGGGAACTCTGCGAAGACATGATCCGCAAAGACCCGGCGTGGGAAAGCGGCGAGTACAAGCAGGAACCGCCCAACCTGGCACTCGTGGGCGAGATGT
>DATIWW010000535.1:0-2203 GCA_035519175.1 Terriglobales bacterium | reverse complement strand
CCCGAGACCGGCAGCGCCCCCATCCAGATGGCGAAGACCAGGATCAGGATCGGCCCCAGGGCGAAGTTGGGAAAGGAGAGTCCCAGCAGACTGACGAAGCTGAGCAGGCGGTCGTCCCAGCGGTTGCGGCGCCGCGCCGAGTGCACGCCCGCCGGGATGGAGAGCGCCAGCGCCACCAGCAGCGCCGCCAGGGTCAGCTCCAGCGTGGCCGGGTAGCGGCTCGCGATCAGCCTGCCCACGTTCTGCTGGAAGACCAGCGACTGCCCCAGGTCGCCGTGCAGCACGCCCTTCCAGTAGCCCAGGTACTGCTGCGACAAGGGCTGGTCGAGGCCGTAGGCGTGGCGGGTGGCCTGGATGTCGGCGCTGGCCGCGCCCTCGCCCAGCATCTGCTGGATGGGGTCCCCTGGGACCAGGTGGATCAGCAGGAAGACGGCCGACACCACCAGCCAGACCACCGGAACCATGTACAACAGGCGACGGGCGAGATAGCGCAGCCTAGCCATCAGATGGCAGCCCGCTCGGCTGGGGTGGCCGGAGGTGTGCCGGCCGCAGCTTCCACCTTGACTCGAGCCACGCGGTGGCCGTCCATCTGCAGCACGGTGAAGCGGCGCCCGCGATGATCGAAGGACTCGCCGCCGCGGGGGATCCTCTGCAGCCGCGCCAGGATGAATCCGCCCAGGGTCTCAAAGCCCTGGTCGTGGGGCAGGGCGAGCTGGTACTGGGCCTCCAGGTCGCGGACCTTCTCGCCTCCGTCCAGCACCACCGCGCCCCCAGCGGCCAACGGGATCATTGCCTGCTCGGGGACGTCGAACTCGTCCTCCAGTTCGCCCACCAGCTGCTCCAGCACGTCCTCCACCGTGACCACGCCTACGGTGGAGCCGAACTCGTCCACCACCACCGCCAGGTGGCGCTTGCGCTGCTTGAATTCCTGCAAGAGGTCGGGGAGTTCCTTGGTATCCGGCACCACCAGGACCTGGCGCATGATGTGGCGCACGGTCATTCCGGCGGGGATCTCGGCGTGGGCGGCAGCGCGCAGCTTCACCAGGCGCTGCTGCATCACCCGCGAGAGGTCCTTGGAGTAGAGCACCCCCACGATGTGCTCGGGCCCGCGCTGCGGGTCATAGACCGGCACCCGCGAGTGCTGCTCCTCGACCACCCGCGCCATGGCGTCTTCCAGGGACAGGTCGGCGGGCAGGGAGAAGATCCGGGGGCGCGGCACCATGACCTGGCGCACCGTCAGGTTGCCCAGCTCCAGGGCGCGATGGACCATCTCCTCCTGCAGGGGAGGGACGAGGCCGACCCGGCTGCTGGCGGTCACGATCAGCTTGATCTCCTCCGGGGAGTGCACCCCAGCTTCGCGCAACTGCTTCAGGCCGAAGGGACGCAGGGCCAGACGTGAGCTGCCGCGCATGAGGTGAAGGAAGGGACGGGCCACGGAGATGAAGAAGTCCATGGGACCGGCCACGGCCAGGGCCACGCGCTCGGCGCGCTGCAGGGCCAGGGCCTTGGGCACCAGTTCCCCCAGGGTCACCAGCAGGTAGGTGATCAGCAAGAAGGCCACAGCCGCCGCGATGCCGTGGGCGTAGAGCCGGGCGTAGGGAATGCCGCGGAAAGCCGGCTCAAGGAGGTAAGCCACTGTGGCCTCCCCGATCCAGCCCAGCCCCAGGCTGGCCACCGTCACCCCCAACTGCACCGCCGCCAGCACCAGACCCAGGTTCTGCTGCAGCTTCTGCACGGTGCGGGCGCCCAGGCGGTGCTCGGCCAGCAGCTCGTCCAGGCGGGTGTCGCGGACGCTAACCAGCGCAAACTCCGCCGCCACGAAGAAGGCATTGACGAAGATGAGGAAAAAAACCAGGAACACCCGTAGCAGGACGAGTGTCATACCGAGGGGCATTCTAGCACCCGGCGGCGGGGCATTTTTCCCTGCTTTCCTTTTCGTCCCGGCAGGGTCTAACCCCTTGGAAGCCAACCGGGATCGTGGCTTCCGCCCGGCCCCGTAGCGGTCCCCAGGACCCCTGAAATCTCCGGAACAAACCCCGGGACAAGCTCGTATTCACTTATAGTTAGGGAGCGGCGCCAGCCGCCGGCGGAAGTGAGGAGGCGACCGTGGCTAACGGCAACGGCAAGAAGAAGCGGAGAAAGGTTTTTTATATCATTGGCTCGATCCTGCTGATTGTCGTCGCGGTCATCGCGGTCTCCGCCT
>DATIWW010000534.1:0-6690 GCA_035519175.1 Terriglobales bacterium | reverse complement strand
GCGTTCCCGCGAACTTCATCACCTGCCCCGTGGTCTCGGTGCACGCACACCTGCTCAACTCCTCCGCGACCACGTTCACCATCGCGGTGGGAGGGACGCAGCAACTGGCCGGCGACGAAGTCGACAGCCTGGGGACGGTGGTCACCGTTCCCCTCACCTGGACTTCGTCCTCGCCGCCGACCGCGACCGTCAGCAGCAACGCCCTGGTGACGGGCGTGGCCGCCGGCGGCGTGGGCATCACCGCTTCCTGCTCGCCTCCCACCTGCAACAACGGGCTCAACACCCCCGTCTACAGCAACGTGGTGAGCGGGACGGTGACCGGCACCGCGGCCGCGCAGACCGTCTACGCCACCAGTTCGCTGCTCAATCCCGCCTGCAGCACCGCCGGCAGCAACACCTGCACCAGCGTGGTCCCCATCACCACCAACAACAACACGGCGGGCACGGCCATCACCCTGCCGGCCAACCAGGTGCCGAACTCGCTGGCTTTCGACGCCGCCGGGGCGTCCGGCTACCTGGGCAGCTCGGCCGGGCTGATGGTCCTGAATCCAAGCAACAACAGCATCAGTGGCACGGTCACCAACGCCCAGGGGAGGATCCTGGCAGTCTCGCCTAACGGGACCTTCGTGATCGTGGCCAACCCCGGCGTGGACGTGACCGTATTCAATCCGCCCAACAACACGGTGCAGACCCTGAACATCCCCAACGCGGCGGCGGCGGACTTCTCGCCCGACTCCCTGAAGGCCTACATCGTGGGCGGCAGCACGCTCTACGTCTTCCAACCGGGCCTGGCGCTGCGCACCATCGCGCTGGCGGGCGCCGCCAACGACGTGAATTTCCTCAGCAATGGCGGATTCGCCTATCTGGCGGGCGGCGGCTCTCCCGTGACCGTGCGCGCCACCTGCGACAATTCGCAGCAGGACACGGTCGCCACCGCGGCCACGCCCACCTTCATTCGCCGCGCGCCGGGGACGCTGAACATGGCGGCGGTGGATTCACCCAACCTGGAGATCATCACCGCCAGCCCCACCGATCCGCCCCCGCCGGCCTGCCCGCCCACGCTCAGCGATGCGCTCACCACGGTGAATACCGGAGTGTCGTTCACGCCCAACGCCCTCATCGTCACCCCGGACGGCAGCAAAGCGCTCATCACCAGCAATCTGGCCGAGGTCACCATGGTGAACCTGGGCACGAACGCCGTGACCCACATCGCGCTCACCGGGGGAGCCAATGCCTTCACCGGCGGGGTCACCTTGGACAGCAAGACACTCTACGCGGGCGCCAGCGACGGCAAGGTGCACGTCATCGACCTGACCGCGGGAACCGATTCGGCGACCCCCATCACCATCACCTTCCCCAACCAGGCGGCGGGGATCGCGGTGGACCTGGTGGCCATCCGGCCCTAGGGGATCGGGCCATCGGGTGATCGGGTCATCGGGTCATTGAAGGCCCCGGCGCGCCCGGCTCTCCCTTAGCGACCACTACTAGCTACTGTTTCTACGAAGAGAAGGCCGCGGCGAAGTCCTCCGGATCGATGCCGCGGTAGGAGAGGGTGTGCTTGAGGCGCTCGCGCAGGTCCGGGGGCGTGGACTCGATGAAGGCGCGCACCGCGTCTTCGAGCGCGACCTGGGCGCGCCCGGCCTCTTCCACCGCCGTCTCGGCGCGGAAGCGGGTGGACTGCTCGACCGCCTCGCGCGCCGGCAGGGGCAGCTCGCGCAGCAGCTCTTCCACGATCTCGGCGGCTTCGTCGCTCCAGGTCACGAGCTCTTCCCTTCCCCCGCCGCGGCCGGCTGGCCGAGTTCGCGGGCGATGGAGTCGAGCACCCCGTTGATGAACTGCACCGACTCGGGGGCGGAGAACTTGCGCGCGATCTCCAGGGCCTCGTTGATGACCACGGGGCGCGGGGTCTGGGGAAAGGCCAGCAGTTCGGCGGCGCCGCAGCGCAGGATGTTGCGGTCCACCGCGGCCATGCGCTCCAGGCGCCAGTGCTCGGCGTGGCGCTCGATGAGGGCGTCGATCTCGGCCGAGCGCTCGCCGGCGGCGCGAAACAGTTCCTCGGCGAAGACGCGCGTGCCTTCCTCGACCTCGCCGCGGGCGCTCCAGAAGGTGCGCGTCACCTCTTCCGGCGCCTGCTTGCCCATGTCCGCCTGGAAGAGCATTTGCAGCGCCAGCTCGCGGGATTTGCGTCGGGTGCCCATGGTCAGTCGCCAGTCGCCGGTCGCCAGCCGCCAGTCATGGTCGTGGTCGTTCGTCGTTGGCGGGACATCACTTCTTCTTCGGGCGTTTCTTGCCGACGTCTGACGTCCGCCGTCTGACGTCTGCTCTGAGGTTCGCCATCTCCACCGCCGAGAGCGCGGCCTCGTAGCCCTTGTTGCCGCTCTTCAGCCCGGCGCGGTCGATGGCCTGCTCCAGGGTATCGCAGGTGAGGACGCCGAAGGCGTGAGGCACGCCCGTCTCCTGCGCCGAGTGCCCGATGCCGCGCGCCACCTCGTTGGCCAGGTGCTCGTAGTGCGAGGTCTGGCCGCGCAGGATGCAGCCCAGGCAGACGATGGCGTCGTACTTGCCGGTCTGGGCCAGGGTGCGCGCCGCCGAAGGGATCTCGAAGCTGCCGGGGACGCGGACGGTGGCGATGTCGCCCTCTTTGGCGCCGGCGCGGCGCAGGGCATCGAGCGCGCCTGCCAGCAGCCGGTCGGTGACGAAGGCGTTGAAGCGCCCGGCCACGATGGCGAAGCGCTTGCCCGTCGCGTTCAGCTTGCCTTCCAGGACCGGTCCCTTCTTGCGCCAGTCCTTGTTATGGGAGAAGACGGCGAGGCGGCCGGCGCCGGCGGGCATCTCCAGGACGAAGAGGCGCGCGCCCCAGTCCTGGTCGGCGATCTTCTTCGAAATCTTGAAGCCGCGCTGCTCGGCCAGTTGGTAGACGGCGTCGGCGGAGTCCACCTCGATGACCAGGTCGGCGCCGGGGAAGCCGTGGCCATGGCCGATCTCGATTCCGGCCGCGGGCGCCTCCAGCTTCACGCCCTGGCTGCGGCGGCCCTTCCAGGCCTCGCCGCGGGCGAGCCCGAGGGCGTCGAAGAAGTCCGCCAGCGCGTGGAAGTCGGCCTCGCGCTTGGGCACGAGCAACTTGTGGAGTGACTTGATCACCGGGAATGATTAAACCACAGAGGACACAGAGGGCACAGAGGAGGAATGAATTCTTTTCTCTTCCTCCGTGTCCTCTGTGTCCTCTGTGGTTGATTACTTTCCTTTGAACTGCGCCGGCCTCTTCTCCAGAAAGGCAGTGGTCCCTTCCCGCTTGTCCTCGGTGGCGCAGCAGACGCCGAAGAGCGTGGCCTCGAGGTACAGTCCCTCGGCCAGGGTCATGTCGAGGCCGTGGTTGACGGCTTCCATGGCGTACTGCACCGCCAGGGGCGCGTTGGCGATGATCTTCCTGGCGATGGCCTCGGCGCGCGCGATCAGTTCGCCCTGGGGCACGACCTCGTTGACCAGGCCGATGCGGTAGGCCTCCTGCGCCGTAATCTGCTCGCCGGTGAGGACAAGCTGCATGGCCAGGCCGCGGCCCACCAGGCGGGGCAGGCGCTGGGTGCCGCCGTAGCCGGGGATAATGCCCAGCTTCACCTCGGGCTGGCCCAGCTTGGCGTTCTCGGAGGCCAGGCGCAGGGTGCAGGCCATGGCGATCTCGCAGCCGCCGCCCAGGGCGTAGCCGTTGATGCAGGCGATCACCGGCTTGCCGCAGTTCTCCATCAGGTCGAGCACGGACTGGCCCTTGTGGGTGTAGGCCTTGGCCTGGACGGGGTCGTTCTTGGCCAGTTCGCTGATGTCGGCGCCGGCGATGAAGGCCTTCTCGCCCGCGCCGGTCACGATGGCCACGCGCACGGAAGCGTCGTCGCGGATGGCGGTGAAGGCCGCGCGCAATTCCTCCATGGTCGCCATGTTCAGGGCGTTGAGCTTGTCGGGGCGGTTGATGGTGACGTAGGCGATCTGGTCTTTCTTTTCGAACTTCAGGTTCTGGAATTCCATGAGTGCCTCTCAGTATTCAGGTGCGGGTGATGATAAACATCCCGAGCGCAGCGAGGGAACCCTATTCTCACGACTCCGCCAGCTCGAAGGCGACCAAGCCGGAGGTGCCGTCGTCGAAGCGGTGCGGGCGGCAGCGCACCAGGGCGCGCGGGGGGAAGGCCCAGCGCTCGCCCTTGGGCTCCTGGTCCACGGTGATCTCGTAGACGTCGTCGCGCACGTGGTCGGCGTGCACCGGGCGCCAGTATTCCGTCTCTTCGTCGAGCAAGCGCACGTAGATCACCTCAGACATCGGTAGCGAGTGGCGCTACCGGCGCAGCGCTGCGTCCTGGGGCGCGGGCTTCTCCGGGTTCGACCAGTCGTAGAAGCCTTTGCCGGATTTCTTGCCGTACCAGCCGGCCAGCACCATGCGCTTCAGCAGCGGCGGCGAAGCGAAGCGCCGCTCCTTGAACTCGTCGAACATGATGTGGGTGATGTAGTAGGTGGTGTCCAGCCCGACGAAGTCGAGCAGCGTGAACGGCCCCATGGGATAGCCGCAGCCCAGCTTCATCGAAGTATCGATGTCTTCGATGGAGCCCACGCCCTCCTCGTAGGCGCGGATGGCGTCGAGCAGGTAGGGCACCAGCAGCCGGTTCACGATGAAGCCGGTCTTGTCGGAGGTGCGCACCGGCACCTTGCCCAGCGAGCGGGCGAAGGCGAAGACCTCGTCATACACCCTGGGGTCGGTGGTGATGGTGCGCACCACCTCCACCAGTTGCATGAGCGGCACCGGGTTGAAGAAGTGCAGGCCGAGGAAGCGGTCGGTGCGCTGCGTGGCGGTCATCAGCTCGGTGATGCAGATGGAAGAAGTGTTGGAGGCGAAGATGGCGCTCTTCTGGACGATGGCGTCCAGCGCCGCGTACATCTTCTTCTTCTCTTCCACGTTCTCGATGATGGCCTCAACCACGATGTCGGCGCCGGCCAGGTCTTCCTTCTTGAGTGTGCCCTTCAGGCGGGCGCGCACGGCCTCGGCGGGCTCCTTGAGCTTGCCCTTCTCCGCGAACTTGGTCAGCGACTTCTCGATGCCGGCGAAGCCCTTGTCGAGGAAGCGCTGCTCGGCCTCGAGCACGGTGACCTCGTAGCCGGCGGTCGCCGCCACCTGCGCGATGCCTGAACCCATCAACCCGCAGCCTAAGACTCCAACCTTCTTAATCGCCATATGATTTCCTTCTTAACCACAGAGGACACAGAGGACACGGAGGAATTCAAAATGCAGAATCAAGAATGCGGAATGAATGGCCACCGCTCTTTCCCGTCCTGCATTCTCCATTCTTCATTCTGCATTTCCTCTGTGCCCTCTGTGTCCTCTGTGGTTGATTAACGTTGCAGGTTCTCCACGATGACCGCGATGCCCTGCCCGCCGCCGATGCAAGCCGTGGCCAGGCCGTACTTGCCTTCGCGCCGGCGCAGCTCATACAGAAGCGTCAGCACCAGGCGCGCGCCGGTGGCGCCCAGGGGATGTCCCAGGGCGATGGCCCCGCCGTTCACATTGACTTTGCTGCGGTCGAGGCCCAGTTCTTTTTCTACCGCCAGGTACTGCGCGGCGAAAGCCTCGTTGACCTCGACCAGGTCGATGTCCTCGAGCTGGAGCCCCGCCTTCTGGAGCGCGCTGCGGGAGGCCGGCACCGGGCCCTGGCCCATGATCTTGGGGTCCACTCCGGCGATGCCCCAGTTGACCAGGCGGCCCATGGGCTTCAGACCGCGCTTCTCGGCCTCGGCCAGCGGCATCAGCACCACGGCGGCGCCGCCGTCCACGATGCCCGAGGCGTTGCCGGCGGTGATGTTCTTGCCGAAGGCGGGCTTGAGCTTGGCCAGGCCCTCCATGGTGGTTTCCGGGCGGAGGTGGTCGTCCTTCTCGAACTTCTCGCCGGTGGGATTGCCCTTGCGGTCTTTCAAGGCGACCGGCGCGATCTCCTCCTGCAGGCGGCAGGACTTCTGCGCCTCGCCGGCCAATTGCTGCGAGCGCAGCGAGAACTCGTCCATCTGCTGGCGGGTGATGCCCTGCTGCTCGCCGTAGTTTTCGGCGGTCTGCGCCATGTAGAGGCCGCAGTAGGTGTCGAGCAGAGCCACCATGAGCGAGTCTTCCAGCTTGCCCTCGCCCAGACCGAAGCCCCAGCGCGCCCCGCGGATCACGTGCGGCGCCTGCGACATGGATTCCATGCCCCCGGCCAGCACGGTCTTGGCCTCGCCGAGCTGGATCATCTGCGCCGCGCTGACGATGGCCTGCATACCGGAGCCGCACAGGCGGTTCACAGTGAGCGCCGGCGTCTCGATGGGCAGCCCCGCCTTGAGCGCCACGTGGCGCGCGCCGTAGAGAGCGTCGCCGGAGGTCTGCTGGGCGTTGCCCATCACGCAGTGGTCGAAGTCCTTGGGATCCACGCCGGCGCGCTCGATGGCAGCGCGAGCCGCGACCGCGCCCAGCTCCATGGCGGTGAAGTCGCGCAGCTTGCCGCAGTAGCGGCCCATGGGCGTGCGTGCCCCGTTGACGATGGCGATGTCGGTGATGTGCAGCATAGGGACCTACAGAGATGAAAGGATGAAGTCCTGGAAACCAGCCAGTGTAGCAGCGGGCCGTAACGAGCGGCAAGACATCGGGCCATCGGGTGATCGGTCATTGGGAACCCAGAACTTTGGTGC
>DATIWW010000533.1:0-4059 GCA_035519175.1 Terriglobales bacterium | reverse complement strand
CCGGCCGCCGGCCAAGGCGCCGGAACTCTATGCGATCGTCGCCGGCATTACTGAGTACGCCTCGCCGACGCTCAGACTGCGCTTTGCCGCCAGCGACGCGGAGGATATCGCCAAGGCGCTGGAACTGGGCGCCCGCCGCCTCTTCGGCGCCGATCGCGTCCATCTCACCCTGCTGGCCTCGAGCGACGACCCGCGCGCCCTTCCCCCCACCAAGGCCAACTTCCTCCACGCCTTCGAGGAGGCGCGCCGCGCCCACCCGGAGGACGTCTTCCTGCTCTACCTCGCCGGCCACGGCACCACCTTGGCCCGCGGCAGCGACCTCTATCTTTACCTCACCGCCGACGCCCGCGGCTTCGACCTCTCCGATCCCGAGCTGCGCCGCGCCTCCTCTATCTCCAGTGAGGAGCTGGTGCAATGGGTCAAGCAGGTGCCCGCCCTCAAGCAGGTCATGATCCTCGATACCTGCGGCGCCGGGGGCGCCGCGGCCAAGCTGGTGGAGAAGCGCGACGTCCCCGGCGACCAGGTACGCGCCATCGATCGCCTCAAGGACCGCACCGGCTTCCACGTGCTCATGGGCTCAGCCGCCGACGCGGTCAGCTACGAAGCTACCCGCTACGGCCAGGGTCTGCTGACCTACGCCCTGCTCCAGGGCATGCGCGGCGCCGCCCTGCGCGAGGACGAGTACGTGGACGTCAGCCGCCTCTTCCAGTACGCCGCCGACAAGGTCCCCGAACTGGCAGCCGACCTGGGAGGCATCCAGCGTCCCCTGGTGGCGGCCCCCGGGGGCACCAGCTTCGACGTGGGCCTGCTCACCAGCGAGGACAAGCGCGAGATCCCGTTAGCCGCGGTGCACGCCATGGTGCTGCGGCCTTCGCTCATCGATCGCGACCAGGGCTTCGACGACCTCAACCTGACCTCGCTGCTGCGCCAGGCGTTGCGCGACCGCGCGCGCGTCGAGGCGCGCGGGCCCGCCCAGGCCGTCTACGTGGATGAAGAGGAACTGCCGGGCGCGCTCCGCCCCACCGGAACTTACGCGGTGGAAGGCGACCAGGTCACGGTCAACCTGGTCCTGCGCCGTGAAGGCGCCACCGTGGCGCGGCGGGAGATCCAGGGACAGCGCGGCGATCTTCCGGGCCTGGTGCAGCACTTGCTCGACGCCATCTCCGACGCCGCCAAGCCCTGATCCCGATCCCGCTGCTAGAGGGCGGGAGCCTTATCCGGCGAAGCGCAATTCTGTGGCCTGTTGGGCGCTGCTGGGCAGGAAGACCGAGAAGCAGGTGCCGCTGTGGCCCGGGCGGACGCTGCTGCGCACCTTCACGCTGCCTCCGTGCTTGTGGATGATGGTGCCGCTCACCCACAGGCCCAGCCCGGTGCCGTGTTCGCTTTTGGTGGTGAAAAAGGGCTCGAAGATGCGGCGCCGGTCCTCGGGGCTGATGCCGTGGCCGTTGTCGGCCACCAGCACCCGCACCCCGCGGATCTGCGGGTTGCGCCAGTGGCGCGCGGGAGCGATGCGGATGCGCACCGTCCCGTTGTGCGCCACCGCGTCCAGCGCGTTGCCCACCAGGTTGGTGAACACCTGCCGCATCTCCACCGGGAAACCCTGGATCTCGCTGGGCTCGAAGAACTCCCGCGTCACCGTGATCTTGCGCAACTGGATGCGGTGGGCCAGCAGCTTGATCACTCCCTCCAGCACCTCCGAGAGGCGCACCTTCACCGGCTCCGTGCTCTCCCGGTAGAAGCCCAAGGTCTGCTTGGTGATGTGGGCGATGCGGCCCACCTCCTGCTGCGCCATCTCCAGGTAGGTGCGCGCCGGGCCTTCGTCGCCGATGTGCTCGCCCAACAGGAAGAACAAGTTCGTGAGCGCCTCCAGGGGATTGTTGATCTCGTGGGCGACGATGGCGGCCAGCCGTCCCACCACCGCCTGCTTCTCTGAGGCGCGCAGCGCCTCTTCCGCGCGCCGGCGCTCGCTCATGTCGCGCATCACCTTGGCGAAGCCGCGCACGTTGCCCTCTTCGTCCTTCAGCGCGGTGATGACCACGTTGGCCCAGAAGCGGTTGCCGTCCTTGCGTACCCGCCAGCCTTCCGTCTCCGCCCGCCCGAAGGCGCGCGCCGATTCCAGCTCCTCCTCCGGCAGCTTGCGCGCCTGGTCCTCGGGAAGGGAAAGCACCGCCAGGGGCTGCCCGATCATCTCTTCCGCGCGGTAGCCGGTGATGTGCTCGGCGCCCGCGTTCCAGGTCAGGATCCGCCCTTCCGGGTCCAGCATCAGGATGGAGTGCTCCTTGGCGCCCTCCAGCAGCAGGCGCGGCACCAGCACCGCCAGCACCACCGCCGTGGTCAGCGAAGCCACCGCCGTGATGACCTTGACATAGCGGGAGAGCTGGACAAAAGGACGATGCGGCGAGACCACGGCCAGGTAATAGGTGCCGGCGCACGCCACCAGGAACACCGCCAGCAGCAGGAAGGTGATGCGGAAAAAGACCTCCGGGCGCCCGCGCCGCACCAGGTACACCAGCATGGCCGCGATCACGATGTAGGAGAACCCGATCAGCAGGTCCAGGATCATGGTCCCTTGGTTGCCTCAGCGGCCCGAGCGCAGGCCCGACGCCTTGCCCACCCCGGAAGCGGCGGCCTCCGCCTTCGGCCCGCGATGGTTCGACGCCGTGCCCTCGTACTTCTCCCGGGCCACCATCAGTTTGCCGATTTCCTCCCGGCTCAGCAACTGTTGTTTTCCCAGCAGGTGGGTCACCAGCGCGATCTGCGCGAAGTGCTCCACCGTTTCCATCTTCATGTAAGCCTTGGCTAGGTCCTCACCGTAACTGACCACGCCGTGATTGGCCATCAGGATAGCGTCGTGGTCCGGGACCAGCGGCGCCAACGCCTCGGCCAGCTCGGGCGTCCCGGGCGTGCCATAGCGCGCCAGCGGGACGGAGCCCAGCGCGATCACGATCTCCGAGCACAGCGCCTCGTTCAGGGGCACGCCCGCGGCCGCGTAGCCGGTGGCGGTGGGCGGATGCGCGTGCACCACCGCGTTCACGTCCGGGCGCAGCCGGTAGATCAGCAGGTGCATCCCGATCTCGCTGGAGACGTTGCGCTTGCCCTTCAGCTTGCGCCCTTCCATGTCCACGATCACCAGGTCCTGCGCCTTCATCACGCCTTTGCTCATGGCGGTGGGCGTCACCAGCACCCGCTTCGCGTCCAGCCGCACCGAGAGGTTGCCGTCGGTGGCGGCCACGAAGCCACGCTGGTGCAGGCTGCGGCCTGCGCGCACAATCTCTTCCCCGATCTGGCGTTCACGGTTCCTGCCTGGCACGGCTTAGAGGACCTCGGAAGTGGCGGTTGGCGTATCGTACCTTAGTGGGCATTTTCCGCGCAATCGCTGCGGGACGGGAACCCATTTACTCACCGGCTGACTTGCTGATTTACTCATTTGACCGCCGAGCTGGGTTCCAATGACCCGATGACCCGATGACTCAATGACCCGATGACCCGATGACCCGATGACTCAATGACTCGATTTCCGTCTTGCGAATGCAATTGCCGCCAGACCCGCCCCGAGGAGGAGGAAAGAAGCCGGTTCAGGCGTGGGAACCAAATGAGCCGCGAGGCCATAGTCCCTATCCTGGGAGAAATAGGGATACGTTGAAGAAGGGATGGAGATCGTATCGCCCACGATCGGCTGGGGCTGCTGGTCTACGATATCATAGTAGATGGGTTCCGACAGATTGGGGCCGCCGTTAGGCAAATTAAGCGGGATGCCATTGCCATAGTGGGCGTAAATGTCCCCGATTCGAACCTTCCATGGCTCACCCAGGATGTCATAGTTCCACAGCTGGGCATTGGACAATGCCGGAGCCTGGAATGACTGACCATACATCACGCGGTACTGATCGTTGCCTTCCGGGCGCAGGACCATCGCCATAAAGGTTCCCTGGGTGCGGGGCGTCACGTAACTTTGAAAGTAGTCCACCACCCCCCATTCAGGAAAGGGATAGACGTTATACAGAACCAGGACAGTCTTGGCTCCGTCGGTCGGGTAATCGTAGCTGGAAAGCAGCGTCG
>DATIWW010000532.1:0-14995 GCA_035519175.1 Terriglobales bacterium | reverse complement strand
GTTCAACCGGGCCAACTTCTGCAATAGCTACGAGGAGAGCGTGGGGGCGGGCTTGGTTTCGGCTGGCGGTACCTTCAACACTCCCCAGAGCTTCTGCGGTGGCCCCAGCAATCAAGGGGTCAGCGGGTTCAGCTCGGCGGCGGTGCCGTCGCTGCACACCCAGTACGGCCTGCGTTTCGAGTTCTAGGACTTCGGCGTAACAGCCCTTTGGGCGCCCGGCAACGGGCGCCCTTTTTTTGTGCCCGCCCCGGTTTCCCAGCCCGCGCACCTATGAAAAGTTGTACCGGCGCGGCCCCGGATTCGGAATTGTGGAGACCGGCGGCCGGCCCGCCAGGGGCAAGCTCTTGGGGCGTAAGGTCTTTCCGTTCGGCGCGTGACGTGCAACAGGTAGCGCTGGCACGGCATGACCGTGTCAAAGGGGATCCGGGCGTAATTCCCCTGGGCGGGCGTCTCTGGGTTTCCAGGGACGCCCTTTTTCTTTTGCACTTGCGAATCCCCGGCCTCCCGGGTAACATCTACTCCCGTAGTTCTCCAGACGCCGCACGCTCCCGTGCAGGCCTTCCGCGCGCAGCTGCTCCAGGCGCTCAACGGACGATACTTTAGGTTCTTACGTCGCTTCCCGGGTCCCGCACCCTTGTAGCCGGAGGCCGGGTCCCGTGGGGAAGCGCAGGACGACAGCAGCAGAAACCTAACGACAAGGTACCCGGCCCCAGCCGGGCAAGCGAGACCAAGCATGAATCAAGGACCGAGAAACCCTTCCCACGGGGGTCATGGGGGTAAGGGAAGGCGCCACCGGCGCCGGCACGGCGGCCCCGCAGGCCGTCACGGACAGAACCAGGGCGGAGCAGGGCAGGCAGGCCAGCGCTCGGGACGCTCCCGCCGCCCGGCGCCCTTCGTGGGCCCCATGGACCACAGCTACCGCAACGCGCAGCCGGGCTCGGGCAACGGCAACCAGACGGGCGCCCGCCCCATCTTCGCCGGCCAGTACGTGCAGCCCAACATCGAGCCCCTGCCCGCGCGCGCCAACGACCAGACCCGCATCTTCGCTTTCGTCGATGACCTCTTCTTCGTGGCCAAGATCCAGGAGACGGCGCGCAAGATCAACGTCAAGGTGGACTTCCTCAAGAGCGACCAGGAACTGCTCGACCGCCTGGAGCAGAACGGCGAGGAGAAGCCCTCCCTCATCATCTTCGACCTCAACAGCAACACCGCCCGGCCCCTGAGCCTCATCCCCAAGCTGAAGGCCATGCTCAAGCGGCAAACCTCCATCCTCGGCTTCCTCTCGCACGTGCAGGGGGACCTGAAGGTGAAGGCGCAGGAGGCGGGCTGCGACACGGTGATGCCGCGCTCCGCGTTCTCCCAGAACCTGCCCCAACTGCTGCGCCGTCACGGCGCCCCCGACGATCTGGAAGAGGGAGCAGAGTAGGGAAGCCGGCGGCCGCCTGGTCCCCCACCGCCCCTGCCTTCCAGGGAACATCCCTGTCTTGACCTGCGTACCCTAGAACGGACGGATCTGGGCCCCCAGGAGGATGCTGATGGGCCACTCTCTGGGTTGGCAGGTGCGCCGCGTGCTGGCGCTGCTGTGGTCCTCGCTGACCATCGGCTTCTTCCTCTTCATCTCAGTCTTGATCCTCTCCGATCCCCGGTTCCCCCTGAACCTCGGGAGCATCAACACCACTGGGCGAGCCGGGCTGTGGGCCACACTGCCGCCGGGAGTGGTGGGCCTGTCGGGCATCGTGCTGATGTTCTGTCATTCCGCCTGGGGAGCGCGGATGCTGGGCATCTACTCGTTGTTCTGGGCGGCGATGATCGCATCCGGGCTGCCGGCGGTGTGGAATGCCCAGCGAACGTTCTGCACGCGGACCTTCTGCATCCAGACGCCGTGGATCAGCCGCCTGCTGGTGCTGGGGCTGGCCACGCCGTTCCTTCTGGTCGCGCTCTGGAGCCGGCGCCAGGCCTCTCAGGAAAGTCGCTAGCCCGGCGGCCAGCGGAGCGTACGTCCGCCCAGCAAGTGCAGGTGGAGGTGGAAGACCGACTGCCCCGAGCCCGGTCCCACGTTGAAGACGGTGCGGTAGCCGTCCTCGATGCGGCGCTGGCGCGCGATCTCGGCCGCCACCAGCAGGCAGTGGCCGAGCAGTTCCGCGTCCTGGGCCTGCGCTTCCTTCAGCCCGGCGATGTGCTTCTTGGGCACGATGAGCACGTGGGTGGGGGCTTGCGGGTTGACGTCCTCGAAGGCGTAGACGCGCGCATCCTCGAAGACCTTCTTGGCCGGCGTCTGCCCGGCCAGGATCTTGCAGAACAGGCAGGTGCTCATAGGGCAGTTCCCAGTTGCCAGTCCCCAGTTGGAACGGGAACATCTTAGTCCGGGCGGCGGGGGTTGCAACCGGGAACTGGGAACCGGGAACTGCTAGTCCAGGCGCACCAGGAAGACGGCGCCTTCGGGGGTGCGATTGTCGCGCGCGACCTCTTCCGCGCGGCCTTTGTCGTCATCCTTCACCCGCACCCGCACCCACTCGCCGGTGGGCCCGCTGAACTCCAGCACCTTGGCGGTCTTGTAGCGGCGCTGCAGCTTCTGCTTGAGGCGTGCGGCGTTCTCCGCGTCCTGGAAGGCGCCGATCTGCACGCACCAGCGGCCGCCGTGCTCGATGGACAAGGGCGCCTCCAGCACCTCCAGCTTGACCATGACCGTGCCCCGCTTCCAGGTGCCGAGCGCCTTGGCTGCGCCCAGCGAGAGGTCCAGGACGCGGCCTTCGACGAAGGGCCCGCGGTCGGTGATGCGCACCAGCACCGACTGACCCGTCTTCAGGTCGGTGACCCGCAGGATGGAGTTGAAGGGCAGGGTGCGGTGGGCGGCGGTCATGGCGTTCTCGTCGTAGATCTCGCCGTTGGAGCTGCGGCGGTTGGCGTAGGGAGTGCCGTACCAACTGGCCAGGCCGGTCTCGCTGTAGATGGGCTTGGCGTTGGCGGGAACGCTGATTTCGGGCGCGGGCTGGCCGGGGCTGGGAGGCGGAGGCGTGTAGACGCGGGCGCGCCGGTGGCCGCCGCCGCAGCCGGTGAGCAGCGCGGCCGCCAGCAGCGCGGCCGCCAGCAGGGCCCGGCTCAGCGCTTGCGGTGGCTCTTTTCCAGGTAGTCGGCGAGCTTGGTCATTTCCTTCGCCGCCTGCCGCAGGGCGCCGGTGGAATGGGTGCGCACCTCCGGGACGACCTGGTCGTTGAGGTACTGGATCAACTGCGCGAAGTCGCGCTTCAGGTTGCGCGCGATCTGCTGCGCCGATGGCGTGCGGCGTGCCTTGCCCACGGTTGGACACCTCGGGTGGTGCGGGAATCGGCCAGAGCCTCTCCGCGCGCGCACCCGCTCCGGCGCGGCGCGTGGAGTCACCGCGATTATGGCTGCGCGGGCGCCCCCGGGTCAACGGGGGGCACCACGCGACCAACTGCCGCATCAGCGCACCGGGGCTTCGGCGGGCCGGCCGGCCAGGGAGGCGGCGAACTCCTGCAGCGCCTCGAAGTAGCGCGCCCCGGCCACGTCGGCGACGTCGTTGTGGCCCGCTCCCGGCACCCACAGGGAGCGCTTGGGCGCCGGCGCGGCAGCCAGGAGTCTCTGCCCATGCCAGAACGGCACCACCGCGTCGGCCTCTCCGTGGATCACCAGCACCGGGCAGCGCACCTGGGCGATCTTGTCGAGGTTGCGGAACTTGTCGATGGGCAGCAGGGGGACGCGCGTGAGCACGCGGAAGGCGCTCACGAACGAACTCTCCAGGATGAGCCCGGCCAGGGGGCGGCGCGCGGCCAGGTCCACCGCCGCGGCCCCGCCCAGCGAGCGTCCCCAGGCGATGATGTGCTCGGGCGGGGTGTGGAGCGGGCGCGTCAGGTACTGGTAGGCGGCTTCTTCGTCCTCATAGACGTGGCGCTCCGAGGGCCGGCCTTCGCTGGTGCCGTAGCCCTGGTAGTCGTAGGCCAGCACCGAGAAGCCGGTGTCGCGCACCGCCTGCAGGAAGAGCAGGTCGTCGCCCAGGTCCTCGGCGTTGCCATGGCTGAAGAGCAGGGTATAGGTGGCGGCGGGGTTGGGCAGATAGACGGCGGAGATGCGGCGGCCGTCCCGCGAGGCCAGCTTGAGGATGCGGCCATCGTCGCGGTAGCCGGCAGGATGCGGCTGGAAGATCACCGGCTCCGACAGCAGGAGTCCGAAGAGGAGCAGCGCCACGTACACCGCCGCCACGATGCTGAACAGCGAGAGAGCCATCCTTCGGAGTGAGATGCGAGCGCCCGGCCCGGCGGATGGCTTGCAGGCGCGGGGCTGGACGGCCGCGGGCACGGCCGCGATTATGGAGGCGGCCGCCGCGCCGGTCAAATGTCCCTCCCGCGGGCAGAGTTTTTGCGATACAGTAGGGCCCCCGGTTTTTGGGGACTTCCATCATGTCTTTGGGGACCAAGTGGGCGGGCGCCGGGTTGTTGCTGGCGCTGGCTGCGGGAAACGTCTGGGGACAGCAGCAGGTCGCCGGAAACCGGAGCGCGCCCGACTCCGTCACGCCGGCCGCGGCGCCGGCCGCGCCCAGCGACAGCGCCAAGCCGCAGCCGCCCCTTCCCGAGGCCGCCGCCATCCAGCCGGCGCAGCCCGGCCAGGGCTACCGGCCCCTGACCCCGCACCAGAAGTTCATGATCTTCGCGCACAGCACCTACGATCCCACCACCTTCGCCTCCGCCGCCTTCGACGCCGGCATCGGGCAGGGGACCGGGGAGCATCCCGACTACGGCCAGGGGGCTGACGGCTTCGGCAAGCGCTACGGCGCCGCCCTGGCCAGCAGCGAGTCCTCGGTCTTCTTCTCCCGCTTCCTGCTGCCCACCCTGTTGCACCAGGACCCGCGCTACTTCCAGTTGGGGACGGGGAGCTTCAAGACCCGGGCCGGCTACGCCGTCAGCCGCGCCTTCGTCACCCGCACCGATTCCGGGGGCAAGGCCTTCAACACCTCGCACGTGCTGGGGGTGGCGCTCTCCATCGCGCTCTCCAACGCCTACGTGCCGGAGCGGGAGCGCGGGGCCGACCGCACTTTTATCCGCATCGCCAACGCCCTGGCCAGCGATGCAGCCCTCAACATCCTGCGCGAGTACTGGCCGGAGGTGCTGCGCAAGGCCGCGCGCAACCGGGTGGCCGCCAGGATCGCCCCCCGCGTCCACCCTTAGTGCCGCGGCTCCTGGCGGGCGCGGCCGACCAGCAGGGTGAGATCATCGCTCTGCTCGCCGGCGCTGAAGCGCTGCACGGCGGCAACCACGGCTGCGAGCAGGGAAGCCGCGTCCAGGCGCGGATTCTCCCGCAGGACCCGCAGCAGCGCCGCTTCGCCGAACTCCTCCTGGCCTGCGTTCATCGCTTCGACGATGCCATCGGTGTAGATGGCGAGGACGTCACCCGGCGCCAGGTGCGCCTCCGCCACCGTGCACTTCCACTTCTCGAAGAGTCCCAGAACCGTGACGGTGGCGGCCAGGCGCTCGACGCTCTCGCCGCGCAGCAGCAGCGGCGGATTGTGTCCGCAGTTGACGTAGCGCAGGCGGCGCGTGGCGTCGTCATAGACGCCCAGAAAGAGGGTGGCGTAGTTGCTGGGCTCGGTGGATTCGCAGAACATGCGGTTCACCGACTGCAACGAGCGTGGCAGGTCCTGGAGCAGCAAGGCGGATTGGCTGCGCAGGTGGGCCTGCAGGTTGGCCATGAGCAGGGCCGCGGACATGCCCTTGCCGGCGATGTCGGCCAGCACGAAGCCGACCCGGCCTTCCCCCAGGTCCAGGAAGTCGTAGTAGTCGCCGCCCACGGCGCGGGCCTGGATGCAGCTCCCGGCATAGTCGAGAGTGCGGAGCGGCGGGGTCCTCTGGGGCAGCAGCTTGCTCTGCACCTGGCGCGCGATCTCCATCTCCCGGGCGGCGCGGTGCTCGGCTTCCATGCGCGCTGCCATCTCTTCGGCGAGGCCGATATTTTCCAGCGCCCCCGCCGCCTGGCTGGCCACCGCCGCCAGCAGGCGCTTGTCCTCGCCGGAGTACGGCTCTTCCGAGAGGCGCGGACCCAGCAGCAGCAGCCCCAGCGAGCGGCCGTCCCGCCCGGGCATCGGCACCAGGCACTCCGGAGCCAGGGGCGACAGCAGGGAGATGCCGGGAAGGTCTTCGGACTCCGCCAGCACCCCCCAGGGCTGGCCCCGGCGCGCCAGCTCCGCCAGCAGCGGCAGGTCGAGGGGCAAGCGCTGCAACTCCGGTGGGACCTGTCCCTCCACGGCCACCAGGCCGTCGGCAGGGCCCGCGAGATAGATGACCAGCGAGACCGGGTGCAAAGCCTGGCGGATATGGTCCGCCAGCAGACGCGCCAGGGTTTCGCGGTCTTGCGCGCTGCGGGTCTTGGCGACCAGGTCCTCCAGGATCTGCCGGGCGTCGTAGGCGCTGCGGAAGAAGGCGCGGTCGATGCGCTGGGTTCCGCGCTTCACCAGCGGCGATGAGACCCACACCAGCACGATCCCGAAGACCGCGCTGGCCGTCATGCCCAGGTTGGAGCCGGCGGGAAGGATCCGCGAGAAGGTGCGCGTGAACAAGGCGATCGCCACCGCCGCGGCCACGAACAGCAACACGATGAATCCGCGCTGCACCAGCACGTAGCGCGCGCTGCGTTTCAGCAGCACTGGGATCTCCAGCACCCGGTGCTTGACCACCGCGTAAGCGAACGACAGGGGGTACAGGAGCAACACGATGATGAGGGCCGTATCCAGCCAGAAGGACGTCTGGACGCCGAAGAAATCCACCACCGCGCGCTCCACCACGATGGGCAGCATGCCGACCAGGGTGCCCCACAGCATCACCCGCGATTTCCGCCGCACCTCCGGAGAACTGGCGGCCCCCAGGGCATTCCACGCCAGCGAGACCACGCCCAGACCATACAGCGCATAGATCACAGAGCGAAACGCCGCACGCGCCGCGCTTGCCCCCATCCACCGCACGAGGATCGCGGGCCAGTTGGGATTCCCCGTGGTCACGCCGGGCAACGCCAGAGTCACTCCTAGAGCGAGGGCAACCCACTTCAACCACGGCAGGCGCCGCTCCAGCGGGGAGCGCGCGGGAAACAAGGCGAAGAACGTATAGAAGATCGCGGAGAGCATCCCAAACAAGATGGAGCGATAGGCAAAGACAAACCTCCGCAGCGCGTCGGGCATGGCGTAGATGGATGTGTCCGCCAGGCTGGGGGCGGCCACGAACCCGGAGAACATCAGGGCCAGGAGCCAGGCATATGGATCCTGCGGCCGCAAGAACAGGACGGCGAACCCCACCACCAGGAACAGGACCGGGAAGAAGCCCATCACCTGCTGGGCCGAACTCTTGGCCAGTCCCTCCCGCGCCTGCGCCTGGGTGGAGGCGCGGAAGACCCCGTGCAGGATCACCGGCTGGGGCTCACCCGGGCGCTCGATGGTCACGGTGACGGGGTCGCCCGGGCGGCTGCGCGCCCAGGTCTCGTCGAAGGGCTTCGAAGTCTGCAGCGCCTGGCCATTGACCCCGATGATGTAGTCGCCGGGACGCAGTCCCGCCCGCTCCGCTGGGCTCCCCGGCACCACATCCAGCACGGGAAATCCGTGGACCTTCTCCTCAAATTCGACGTTGTGGGTGTTGTTGAAGCCCAGCTCCACGGGATTGACGGGAAGCCGCACGTAGTACATCCACAGGCAGCCATAGAGGGTAGCGACAACCGCGAACAGAATGGCGAGCGGGCGCAGGACGGAGCGCGGGAGAGAAAAGCGGTTCGGCAAGGCGGCCTTCTTTCCACAAGCCGAGGTACTTCACCGTCAGCCTACTGTCAGGACTCCAAGGCAGTCAATCGCTTCCCCGCACCGGAAGCGTAGCTGGGGGGCGCTACTTTCCCTTGATTTTTCATAGTCTTGGGCCGAAAATAACGGATTCTCAATGACTTCAGGAGACCATTCGACCGGGAAATCTCGCCGTTTGGTGATTTCGCCGTTGGGGGCAAACCCAGGCAGTTTCTAATAGCATCAGCAGTCCTAGCGGTGAGGAATCCCGTGCGCGGGAATCCCTGTGCGCTGTTGAACTTATAAGGAAATCAGTCGCTACCCTATCAGGAGGGCGGAGCTTCATGCGACACAAGCCGATCAAGTACGTGGAGAAGGCGATCACCATGACCGCGGGCGCGGCCTGGTTCGTCTTCGAGCGGTTGAACCGCATCCACCAGAAGCCGTCGTTCACTCCCAAGTGGTCGGACAAGCCGTTGCTGAAGTCCTACGAGAAGAGCAAGCCGCCACTGGGCTGGCCGCGCGCCACCGACTCGCTCTGCCCGCGCTGCGTCCCCGAGATCCGCAAGCAGATCCTGGACGGCAAGCTGCCCCACGAGATCCTGCTCAACGAGCGCGTGGGCGAGATCAAGGCCCAGGTCATCGAGCGCGACGGCAAGATCCTGATGGTGAAGGACTGCCCCAAGCACGGCCACTTCGAAGACGTCATGTCCATGGACGTGGACTTCTACCGCCACGTCGAGCAAGTCTTCCCCGGCCGCGACATGCGCTCCCACAACGACGAGAAGCTGCACAACCACGGCACCTCCACCGTGAAGTGGGGGCGCGGCGCCGTGCTCACCGTCGACCTCACCAACCGCTGCAACATGATGTGCGATCCCTGCTTCATGGACGCCAACCAGGTGGGCTTCGTGCACGAGCTGAGTTGGGAGGAGATCCAGCAGTTGCTCGACAACGCCATTTCGCTCAAGCCCAAGCGGCAGATGTCGGTGCAGTTCTCGGGCGGCGAGCCCACGATTTCGCCCTACTTCCTCGACGCGGTGCGCTATGCCCGCCAGGTGGGCTACAACTCGGTGCAGGCGGCCACCAACGGCATCGAGTTCGCCAAGTCGAAGGAGTTCTGCCGCCAGGCCGCCGAGGCCGGCCTGCGCTACGCCTACCTGCAGTTCGACGGCATGGGCAACGCCGCCAACTCTCACCGCAAGGTGGGCAACCTCTTCGACGTCAAGATCAAGGCCATCGAGAACCTGTACGAGTCCGGGGTCGAGGTCGTGCCCGTCACCACCATCATCAACGGCATCAACAACGAGCAGGTGGGACGCATCGTCAAGTTCGCCCTCGACAATCCCAGGATCATGTCCTTCTGCTCCTTCCAGCCGGTCAGCTTCACCGGCCGCGACGAGGAGATCACCGACGAGCGCCGCCACGCCCAGCGCTACACCCTTTCCCACCTGGCCCACGACGTGAAGAGCCAGACCGGGTTGGGGGAGCCGGCGCGCGACTGGTTCCCGCTCTCCTTCATGAGCACCTTCTCCGACTGGGCCGACCTGGTGCACGGCCCCAACGCCGAGTGGGGCCAGCTCTCCTGTGGCTGCCATCCCAACTGCGGCGTGGGCATGGGCATCATGGTGGACAAGGTGACCAAGGAAGCCGCGCCCGTGACCGCCTTCCTCAACGCCGACCAGTTGGCCAAGGACGTGGCCAAGGTTACCGACGGCGGCCGCGGCAAGTTCCTCTCCGCCCTGGGCATGGCCCTGGCCGTGGCCCGCAACTACAATCCCTTCAAGACCACCACCCACTTCACCATCTTCTCGCTGCTGAAGAAGTTCGATAAGGGCTTCGGGGTCTCGAAGAAGGCGCAGAAGGGCGCCTATGGCAACGTGACCGGGCAGCGCACCATGGCCGACATCGAGCGCCGCCGCCAGGACCGCTGGAACATCCTGTTCATCGCCGGCATGTGGTTCCAGGACCTGTGGAACTACGACTTCCGCCGCACCGAGCAGTGCATCATCCCCTATGCCACGCAGGAGGGCGAGATCAGCTTCTGCGCCTACAACACCGGCATCGGCTGGCGCAACATCATCGAGAAGATGCACATGACCGCCACCCTCACCAAGTGGTACGACGAGCACGGGCGGCACGAGATCTTCGCCGGAGGCAAGCGCGTCAACATCCAGACCCCGGAGGAGAAGTTCCTGCAGCTCAACCGCGAATTGATCACGGAGAAGGAGCAGGACGACCTGGACAAGCTGGGCATCGCCAAGACGGCGCGTGACGAGAAGATCCGCGCCCGCGACGCCCGCCAGCAGAACGATCCCGCCTACCACGCCCGCATGGCCAAGCTCTATCGCCAGGTGGTGCTCAAGGAGGAGCCCGACCAGGCCGCCTCCTTCGTGCCGGTGAACAACCTGATCGCCCCGGCGCCCGCGGCTCCCGCGCCGCCCAAGCCGGTGGAGGAGCCGGTGGCCGGCGACTAGCGCGCAACCCGTCTCAGACCACGGCCGCCGGTTCCCCGGCGGCCGTTTTGTCTTGCGCACTGGGCGTTCCGGGCGCTACTCGGTCGTGGCCGAGCTGAGTTCGGCCTCTCCCAGGAAAACCCGCAGCGCCGGCTTCTTGGGGAACTTGAGGACCAGCACCGGGCGGTCGGCCGAGGCGGGAAGCAGGTGAAACTCCGCGACTTCGAAGCTGGTGAGCACGTTCTTGGTGAAGTCAATGGACATGTCGGCGTCGGACCATTGGTAGCGGAACTTCCGGTCGCTCGTGCCTTGCAGGAAGGCCCGCACGGCCTTCATCTGGTTCGGGGCGTCCGTGCTGCTCCACTTCAGCAGGAATTCATTCACCACGATGTAAACGGTCGTTCCGGGGTTGAGAACGTCTTGCGGGGAGAGTCCAGCGACCTTGGCCAGCATCTCCGCCTGCTCCTCGGTGCCATAGAACTTCTTGGAGATGCTCTGCAGGGTTTCGCCGGATTGCACCTGGTAGGGCGCGAAGAAATACCGGGTCAGATGCACCACGCGGATGCCTTCGCTCTCCAGCTTCACCTCCACAAACTCCTCTTGCTTCGGCTTCTGTCCTTGATCGGACTGGGCCCAGAGCACAGCCCCGCTCAGGCCCAGGACCAGCAAGCACGCCGCACCAAGGAATCTCCTGTACATGGCTTTGCTCCTCCCGTCCGCACCCCGGTCACTTGCCACCGCCCAGGGCGGACGCCATAGCCTTCCGAGAGGTCATCTCCAGTGTGCGACTTTCGCCCGCCTTGTCGGTGATGCATCTCACTCGGGCGCGTGACAAGGGCCGCGGGGCTCCCCGCGCCCGGGGCTAACCCCTCGAAGGGAGGGCGTATAATGGCCTTGCTTCTTCTCGGCTCTCATTCTCCCCGGGGAGGGCCTGTGATGCACTCGCCGCGCGCCTGCTCCGCCCTTCTCTTGCTTCTCCTCCTGTTTTCTCCCCCGGGGCTGGCCGCCCAGCAAGAGCGCTGGAACCAGCTCAACCAGCAGGTGCAGCAGCTCTTCCGGCAGGGCCAGTACGAGCAGGCCGTGCCCGTGGCGGAGGAGGCCCTGCGAGTGGCGGAGGCCGGCTTTGCCCCGGACTCGGAGGTGGTCATCACCGGCCTCATCAACCTGGGGGTGCTTTACACCAAGACCCAGCGCTATTCCGCTGCCGAGCCTCTGTTTCTGCGGGTCCTGCGCCTCGACGAACAGCGCTATGGCCCTGAGGATCTGCGCACGGCCGAGCCTCTCCTGAATCTGGGCATCGTCTACACCCAGGAGGAGAAGTATTCCGAGGCGGAGGCCGCGCTGCGGCGCGCGCTGCGCATCCGGGAAGCGCGGAACGCCTTGGATCACACTGGACTCGCCGACGCTCTCACCCGCCTGGCGGCGGCCTACTTTCGCTTGGGCAGGTATGCCGAGGCGGAGCCGCTGCAGCAGCAGGCCTTGCGCATTTGGGAGACGGCGCGGGGTCCGGAGCATCCCGACCTGGCCCGGCCTCTGGAGAATCTCGCCGCGATCTACACGAAGGAAGGCAAACTGGCGGAAGCACAAGAACTGGAGCAACGCGCCCGCCGCGTGCGGGGAGAAACGGAGTCGGCAGAGTCTTCCCAGCTGGAGCGGTTGCAGCAACTGAGCTTGGCGGTGGAACAACTCCACGCGCAGGGCAAATACGCCGAAGGCATTCCCCTGGCCCAGGAGGCGGTACGCCTGGCGGAGGCGATCCTGGGTCCCGGCGACGTCGCGCTGGCCAAGTTGCTCAACAACCTGGCGCTGATGTACGGGGAACAAGGCAAGTACGCCGAGGCCGAGCCCCTCTTCCAGCGCTCGCTGCAGATCCGGGAGAAGGCCCTGGGTAGCGAGGACCCCGAAGTGGCTGCTGCTCTGATCAACCTGGGGGAGTTGTACAGGCGTCAGGCCCGGTACGCCGACGCCGAACCCCTCTTCCAGCGGGCCCTCCAGATCCAGGAGAAGGTGCTCAAGCCAGGGGACCCGCAACTGGCTGAGGTGCTGAGCGGTCTGGCGACCGTGTACGAGGGGTGGGGCAGATTCGGCCAGGCCGAACCCTTCTTGCAGCGCGCCCTGCGCATCCGAGAGAAAGCCCTGGGAGCGGAGCATGCCGATGTTGCCGAGTCACTCAACGACTTGGCGATGCTGTACTACGAGGAAGGCAAGTACGCTGACGCTGAGCCTCTTTATCAGCGTGCCCTGCGCATCCGGGAGAAGGTCTTCGGGGCGGATCACCATACCGTGGCCGCTTCGCTGAACGGCCTGGCGGCGTTGTACCAGGCCCAGGGCAGGTATGCAGAAGCCGAGCCGCTCTACCGTCGCGCCCTGCGCATCTGGGGAAAGGCGCGGGTTACGGAGGGTCCCGACGTGGCCAAGGCCCTGAACAACCTGGGGGAGCTGTGCCGCGAGCAAGGCAGGTACGCGGAGGCCGAGCCGCTCCTCCTGCGCGCTTTGCACATCTGGGAAGGGACAGAAGGGGAGGAGCATCCGGATGTGGCCACCGCGCTGGACAACCTGGCGGCTGTGTACTACCAGCAAGGCAAGTACGCCCAAGCCGAGCCCCTCTTCCGGCGCAGTCTGCGCATTGACGAAGACGTCCTTGGACGGGAGCACGAGGAGGTGGCCTCGTCCCTGGCCAACCTGGCGCTGCTCTACGGGGCACAAGACAAGTACGGCGAAGCCCAGCCCCTTTTTGTCCGGTCCTTCGACATTCTCTTTCGGAATCTCCAGTACTACTTCACATACATGAGCGAGAAGGAGCGGCTGGGGTTCCTGGCCACGGTTGAGTACCGATTCCCGCAGTACTTCAGCTTCGTGCATCGGTTCCGGGAGAGACAACCGGAGCTGGCGGGCCGCATGTACGAGCTGCTGCTTTGGCAGAAGGGCTTCATCGCGGGCAGCGTCGCCTCCATGCGGCGGCAGGTCGAGGCCTCGGGCGATCCTGAAGCCCTCAAGCTGCTCGACCAGTTGGCCGCCAAGCGCACCCAGATCGCCGCCCTGCTCAACGCGCAACCCAAGGACCGCGAGGCCTGGCGCAAGCAGGTCGACCAACTGGAGAGCGAGGCCAACGACCTGGAGCGCGCCCTGGTGGCGCGCTCGGCCGCCTTCGCCCAGCAGAAGAAGCTGGAGCGCGTGACCTGGCAGCAGGTGCGCGAGGCCTTGAAGCCGGGCGAGGCCGCGGTCGAGTTCGCCCGCTTCCGCTTCTACGACGGCAAGAAGTGGACCGACACCACCTACTACGTGGCGCTGGTGGTCACGCCCGAGAGCAGGGACCAGCCGGCATACGTCGTGCTGGGCGAAGGCAAGGACCTGGAGGGCGCGCCCCTGATCCAGTTCCAGCAGGGGGTGCAGGCGCGCGGCATGGAAGCCGCGGGCGAGAGCGTCATCGCTCCCGGCGCCCGGGCCTACGAGCTGTTCTGGAAGCCGCTGGAGCCGCTGCTGGCCGGCAGCCAGCGTGTCTATCTCGCGCCCGACGGCATCCTGAACCAGATGCCGCTCGGACTGATTCCTTCGCCCGACGGCAAGCTGCTGCTGGAGAAATACGACCTGCGCCTGCTCTTCAGCACCAAGGACCTGCTGCGTCCGATGCCCGCGCCCGCCGCCCGCACCGCCGTGCTCATCGGCAACCCCGCCTTCGATCTGGGCGAGACCCGGCAGCGCGCCGCGCTGCAAGAACTGGGGACGCCGGGGGCTCCCGCTCCGGTGGAGATGGCGATGGCGGCCTCCCCTGGGCTTTCCCGCGACCAGGGTGTGGGCACCACGCTGCCACCGCTGCCCGGCACCGGCGCCGAGATCCAGGCCGTCACCGGTCTTCTGCAGCAGCGCCAGTGGCAGGTGGCGAGCTACACCGCCGACCGTGCGCTGGAGGAAGCGGTCAAGCGGGCGCGCAGTCCGCGTGTCCTCCACCTCGCCACCCACGGCTTCTTCCTCCCCGACCAGCAGCTCAAGACCGAGCGCCTGGGCTTGGGCAACGAGCCGCCCTCCGGGCTGGAAGACCCCATGCTGCGCTCCGGGCTCTACTTCGCCGGGGCCGACCGCGCCCTGGCGCAGCAGCCGACGCCGGAGGGCCTCGACGACGGCGTGCTCACCGCCTACGAGGCCACCAGCCTGAATCTCCAGGGAACGGAGCTGGTGGTCCTCAGCGCCTGCAACACCGGGCAGGGGGACGTGAAGAACGGCGAGGGCGTCTTCGGGTTGCGCCGGGCGCTCGAGGAGGCGGGCGCGCAGGCGGTCCTGATGTCGCTGTGGCCGGTGCCGGACCAGGAGACCCAGGAACTGATGTCGCTCTTCTACGGCAAGTGGCTGGCTGGCATGGAGAAGCACGAGGCCCTGCGCCAGGCGCAACTGGAGATGCGGGAGAAGGTGAAGCAGCGCTATGGGCGCGACCTGCCCTACTACTGGGGAGCCTTCGTGCTGGTGGGCCGCTAGGCCCTGGCGGCTACCTGTTGTCGTCCCCGCGCTGCTCGAGGTAGACCAGCTCGAAGCGGGTGTGGCCGCTGCCCGGCTGGATGCCCACGGCGTGCTGCTTTTCCCGGGTGCCCGCCTTGAAGACCATCTCTCCGGGGCCGGGCTCGTCGGCGTCGCAGCTCAATTCCTTCTTCGATTTGGCGTGCGCGGCTTTGTCGCTGCAATCCAGGACCTTGCCGTACTTGGCCAGAGCCTTGCGGTAGAAGGCGGCCACCTTCTCGGCGGAGTCATCCGTCTCCAGCTTCAGCACCACCAGCTTGAAGCC
>DATIWW010000531.1:0-4424 GCA_035519175.1 Terriglobales bacterium | reverse complement strand
GACGCTGAGGTGCGGCGGCTGCCGCCGCGTCTATCCGGTGCGCGACGACATACCCGTCCTGCTGATCGATGAAGCCAAGATCGAGGAGTAGGGCCACTCAGTGGACAGGGGGCGCCGTCCAGGTGTGGCCGCCGTCGGCGGTGGTCCAGATCTGGCGCAGCCGGGGATCCTCGGCCGCCACTACCGTCATCACCCCGTGCTGGGCGTCGGTGAAGTTGAGCGCCACCACGTCGGCGGCTGGCGCCGCTCCCGCCGGCCCGGTGAACTCCAGGCGCGTCCAGTGGGCGCCGCCGTCGCCGGAATGATAGAGGACCGCAGTGCGCTGGCGGTGGCCGCCCGCCCACACGTGTTCGCCCACGGACGACACCGCGTTCCACGCCGCGCCCGCGCTCACCGGGACCGCGTGCCAGTTTCGCCCGGCATCGTGGGAGCGCTCCAGCCCGCCCGCAGCAGTGGTGCGCCAAATTGGCGCTACGGCCACGGTCTCGGCCATGACTTGCACCGTCTCGTTGGCGGCGCGCGCCGGCGCCTGCGCCGGCCCGGCCTGCGCCGGCCCGGCAACCTGTGCCTGGTCCGCGGCCACGGGCGCCGCGGTCGCCGTCCCCTTGCCGGCGCCGCTCTCGGACTGCTGCTGAGCCGCGCCCGCCACCAGCCCGCCCACGGCCTGCTTCTTCTCCATGCCCGCGCTCTGGGCCTTGGCCTGGTAGGTGGGAGCCGCGGGGGCGGCCTGTGCGGTCTTGAGGTCATAGGTGGCCGGGGGCGCCGGCGGCGGCACCTGTTTGGCCCCCTCGGCGGTGAAGGTCGAGACCTGGCCTTCCTTTGCCGGCGGGGCGGGCAAGACCCGGCCTAGCTTGTCCTTGGACTCATCGCGGCGGCCGCGCTCCGCGTCGGCCAGCACCGCGGAGACGGCCCCGCCCTCGCCCGCACCCTGGACGACTGCCTCCTTCTTGTTGCGAGTCACAGTGGTGCTGGCTTCGGCCTGCTTCCTCGCCGCGTCGGCTTCGGAGTGCGCGGGCTGGTTCGCGGCCGCGCTGTTTTCCTCGCGTGCGGCGGCGGATTGTCCCGGAGGCGCCTTGGCCACCTGAACCGGCGCGCGCGCGCGGAAGTAAGCATCGGGGATGGTCAGCAGGGCGATCGCGGCTACCGCCACCGTGGCCAGCGCCGCCGCCGTCTGCCAGCGCAGCACCCACCCTCGCATGCCCTGAGGCGCGGCGCGGGCTTGCTCCCCTTCTTCCTGCGGGAGGGCCAGCGCCACCACTTCGCGGCAGGCGGCGCAGGCGGCGAGGTGCTCGAGCACCTGCGCGCGCTCGCGCTCCCCCAGCGCCTTTTCGGCGAAGGCGGTCAGCAGGTCGGCGTCGGGATGAACTTCACCCCCGCCTGCCCGGAGCCGCTGGCGCACGATCTTGGGGAGCTCGGCCATGGCGACTATTCCCTGCTTCTCCTAGCTTGGAACGGGCGGGCGCTCATTTCTTGCGCCAAACGCCCTCGCACATCCACGGAAAGATCGCGCACGTCGGCCTCCAGCGCCTCCTCCGCCTGGCGCCGGCTCATGCCCCGGCGCTCCAGCGCTGCCAGCGTCTTCTTGCGCAGCTCCTGGGCCAGTTTCTCCAGCTTGCGGCTGATGGTGGACTCGTGCACGCCCAGGGTGCGCGCGATCTGGGCCAGGGTGCGCCCGTCGAGATAGTACGAGGCCAGAATAAACCTCTCTTCGGCGTCGAGCGAGGCCAGGGCTTCGTCGGCGGCGGCCTCCAGGCGCGGGTCCGCCCCGGTGGCAGGATCGGCGGGCAGCGTCCCCGGGTTGCCGCCGGCGGTGGCCGGCTCGGCGAACTGCTCGCCCTGCTCCAGGTGCTCGTCCAGGCTGACCTCGCGCCGCCGCTTGCGGTACTGGTTGACGTACTCCTGCGCCAGCACGGTGCGCAGCCAGCCTTCCAGCGACCCCCGGCCCATGTAGAAGGTCAGCTTGGAGACGCGCACGCCCTCGCGCATCTCGGTGCCGTAGAGGGAGGCGTACAGGGAGTCGGCCAATTCGCGCCCGGAAGCGTCGTCGCGGGTGATGGCACGGGCGGCGTCGTAGAGCTTGGCGCGGAAGCGGGTGAGGAAGACCTCCCAGGCGCGCTCGTTGCCGGCGGCGCAGCCGCGCGCCAGCGCCAGTTCCTCCGCCCGCAGGCTCTCGTAGAGAGCGCGAGCCTCGGTCTCCCCGGCCGACGCGGGCAGGTACTTGGCCCCCACCTCCGCCAGGATGCGAAAGAAATCCACCGCCGTCAGGCCGTACTGCTCCCCTTCGCTCTTCCGGAAAAGCTCCTGGAAGAGCGCTTCCAGCCGTCTGAGGTCCACCGCGGGTTTGTGGGGCATCCCTGGGCGTGATGGTAGCAGTTTTTGGTGCAAGAAGGGGCGGCGGCGGCGTTCCTTCAGCGTGCGGGGACCCGTGTCCCCGACCCCCTTTCGACTGTGGAGGTTCTTATGAAGCAATCGCAGAAAGCAGGACTCGCGCTGGCTGCCGCGGCGGTTCTGATGCTGGGCGCCGTGCTCTGGGAGGGTGCCGGGACCCCCGACGCCAACGCGGGCGAGTTGCCCGCCCCGGCTTCCGGCTACAAGGTGCTCGCCCCCATCAGCCATGGCAACCTGACCATCTTTCCGGTGGTGGCCGGCACCACCTACGACACTCGCGCCTTCATCACCCTGGACGAAGGCCTGCGCTCGGGCGAAGTGGTAGTCGCCGAATCCGGGCAGGTCGAGGGTCTGCGCCGCGGTCCGCGGGCGCGCGGCGACTCCGGCGGAGGCGCCCAGGTCAACCGCCTGGTCCTGCTCAACAACTCCGACAAGCCCTTGATCCTGCTGGCCGGCGAGATCGTGACCGGCGGCAAGCAGGACCGGGTGGTGGGCAAGGACCGCATCGTGCCCCCGCAGAGCGATCCCATCGATCTCAGCGTCTTCTGCGTGGAGCCGGGGCGCTGGGTCGGCGCCAGCGCGCAATTCGACGCCAAGGCCACCCCCATGGCCCAGCCCAGCGTGCGCAAGGAAGCCATGGGCGACAAGGACCAGCAGAAGGTCTGGGACGAGGTCGGCCGTTCCCGTTCCGCGATGGCGAGCGCGGTGGAGGCGGCGCCGGCTGCCCCCAGCGCCTCCGGCGGGCTTACCGGCGGAAGAGCCGCGGCGGATCAGGTCACCGCGACCAGCTCCTACGCTCGCGCCATGGATGCTCCCGCTGCCAAGGCCCAGGTGGATGCGGTGGCCGCTCCCATCGAGCACTCCTACAGCAGCCTGATCCGGGAACTCAAGGCCCGCAATGCCGTGGGGGTGGTGGTGGCGGTGAACGGGCGGCTGATCTGGGCCGACGTCTTCGCCTCTCCCGCCCTGCTGGAGAAGTACTGGCCCAAGCTGGTGCGCTCCTACGCCGCCGAGGCGGTGACCACGCGGGCGGCGGGCAAAGCCGTCAGCGTGGAGGCGGCCCAGGACTTCCTGGAGCAACGGGAGGGCACGCGCGAGCTCTCGGAGAGCGAGCCCGGGGTCTTCCGCCAGAGCGAGATCACCGGCCCCGGCTATAAGGTCTTCGAATTGACCTCGCTGCTGCCCAAGACCGGCTTCGAGGTGCACTGGGCCAAGATGGCGGAGTAGGCCCGGAGCGAGCGTGCGCGGGTCGCGGGTCCCGCGCCGGCCGCAGCGCAGGTGGCTCCCAGCGGGCTGCCTGCGCTGCCTTGCCTGGAGCAGAGGACGCGGAAGCCGCCAAATCCGCGGCTTCCGACCATGGCGCCCCATAACCCAAGGCGGAAAAAGGAGATTCCGCCTGCAACGTTTTGGGCCCGGAGTGAGTCTAAATCAACAAGCAAGGAAGTAACGGGATCGGAGGTGATCCCGAATGGAACGCTTCGCGGTGACGGAGTTGACGGCGTTGCGCAGTGAACTGCTGGAGGGCGGGTTGGACCACCGCCAGGCCGGCGAGATGCTGCAGATGTTCATGATGGGCCACGGCTTCGGGGTCTCCCCGGACGCGGCCATGGAAGCCGCCGGGCGCGTGGGCAGCAAGGGCTGCTCGCTGGAAGCCATCCAGCATGAACTCGAGAATCTGGCGCTGGTGATGTGACCGGGCCGCGCTCAACCAGGCGCGCCGATTCACGCCGGCACCAAGATTGAGAAAGCCGGGCCAACCAGCCCGGCTTTCTTGTTCTCAGTTCCCGGTTCCCAGTCAGAACCAGGACCGGCGCGCCTTGGAGCTGGAGAGCGGGAGCTGAGAACCGGGAACTGGGAACTACTCGTAGCGCAGCGAGACCACCGGGTCCTGCTTGGCGGCCAGGGCTGCCGGCACCGTCCCGAAGACGATGCCCACCAGCGACGACACCAGGATGGCGATCACCGCCGAAAGCCCCGAGATGGGGATGCGGAAGCTGGTGAAGAAGCGCACCGAAAAGGGCAGGGCCAGCCCGATC
>DATIWW010000530.1:0-9041 GCA_035519175.1 Terriglobales bacterium | reverse complement strand
CGCGACGGCTACCGCGCCAAGCAGGCGGTGGAGTAGCACTGAGTACCGAGTAGCGCTACTCGGTACTCAGTGCTACTCCACCGCCTGCTTGGCGCGGTAGCCGTCGCGGGCGATGACGTTGTACTTCACCGCCTTGCCTTTCTGGTCGCGGATCTGGATGGGCCCGCCATTCACCCCGTCCACCAGTTCCACCTTGATCTTGCGGTAGCTGCCGTCCTGCTTGGGGTTGGTGGACTGGTAGGAGAGCGTGTACTGGTTGCGGATGATGCCGTTGATACTGCGGAAGATCTCGGGCAGCTCAGCCTCGAAGCGCGGCTGGAACGACATGCCGCCGGTCATGCGCGCGAAGGTCTGCATCTGGTTGTCGGCCTGCAGGAAGGTCAGGTTGGTCTCCCCCGACATTTGCGGCTCCACGATCAGCCGCAGCAGGACTCCGGTGGAGATGGTATAGATGGTCACGTCGCGCGTGGCCTGGATCTTCTTCAGCACCTGGTCCAGGTTCTTCTTGCTGAAGGTGTCGACCCCGGTGGAGACCAGGATGATGTACTTGTGCCCCTCGATGCGGTCCATGCGGTCGAGCGTGTCCCAGAGCGCGTCGAACATGTTGGTTTCGCTGAACATGGGCACGCGCATGGAGTTCAGCGCTCCGTAGATGGCGCTCTTGTCCTGGGTAAAGTCCACCAGGATCGACGGTTTCATGTCATAGGAGACCACCGCCACCCAGTCCTTGGGCTTGAGCTGCGAGGCGAAGATGTAGGAGGAGTTGAGCATGTCGTAGACGAAGTTGTAGTTGTTGGCCGCGAACTCCACCAGCAGCACCGCCGTGATGGGCGCCTCCGACTGCTGGAACGAGGTCACGGTCTGCGGCACTCCGTCTTCATAGATGCGGAAATTGCCCTTGCCCAGCCCGGGGATGAAGTGCCCGTCTTTGGTGGTCACGGTGACGTCCACGTTGACCACCGGCACGTCCACCCGCACCGTGTAGTCGGGCATGCCCTCCACCTTCTTGGGCGCCGGCTTGGGCGGCGGCGGCTCTTCCTTCTTCTTGGGGACGGCGATGGGACCGACGTCGCCCGCAGGCCCGCCCGCCTCCGGGGATTGCTGCTGTTGCTGCGGCTGTTGCGCAGCCGGCGGCTGCGCGGGGGGATTCTGTGCGCCCGCCGCCAGCGCCAGGCTCAGCACCAGCATCACCGCCAGGGCCGCGACTGCGGACCTTCCTACTCGCCCTTGCCCATACTTAACCCGGACCATGGATCGTCGGTCACCTCTTCCTCGGTATGCTACTATAGATGCACTTTTCGCAACGTCCGTCTTAAGGAGTGCGCCCGCGCCGGGCGTGGCTCCGTTGGCTTCCGGGGCGGACCGGGGTGGTATGAAGATAGCCGTCGTGATCCGCCGTTTCGCCTCCCTCCTGCTGTTGGCTTCGCTTCCCATGTTCGCCGGCGATCTGCCGCCCGCGCCGCCGGACCATCCCGGCATCTTGCCGTTGGACCAGATTCACCCCGGCATGCGGGGTGTGGCCTACACCGTCTTTGAGGGTGCGGTGCCCGAGCCCATGGAGGTCGAGGTGCTCGGCATCCTCAAGAACGTCAACGGGCCCAAGGGCGACATCATCCTCATCCGCCTGCACGGCGCCAAAGCGGAGTACACGGGCGTGGTCGCCGGCATGAGCGGCAGCCCGGTCTACTTCGACGGCAAGCTGGCGGGCGCGCTCGCCTTCCGCATCGGGGAGTTTTCCAAGGAGCCCATCGCCGGCGTCACCCCCATCGAGGACATGCTGGAGATCAACGCCCTCGACGCCAGCCAGCCGCCCGCGGCGCAGCCTGTCTCCACCGCTTCCCCGGAAGGCGCCAGCAAGACTTCCGCTCCCGGCCAGCCCGCCGCCTCCGCCGGTCTGCAGGACTACGCCAACTACCTACGCCCCATTGAAGCTCCCCTGGTCTTCAGCGGGTTCAGTGAAGACGCGGTGCGCCGCTTCGGGCCGCAATTCGCCGCTGCCGGCGTGGTGCCGGTGATGGGCGCGGGCTCGGCCACCCAGGAAAAGCAGCCGGAACCGGTGGTGCCCGGCTCCTCGGTCAGCGCCGTGCTCATCGGGGGCGACATGAGCGTGGCCGCCACCTGCACCGTCACTTACATCGATCCTCAGCGTCTGCTGGCCTGCGGCCATCCGCTCATGCAGTTCGGGGCGGTGGACCTGCCCATGACCAAGGCCTACGTGGTGGCCACCCTGGCCTCGCCGCTCGACGCCTTCAAGATCATCAACACCACCGAGCCCGTGGGCGCCTTCGTGCAGGATCGCCACGCCGGCATCCTGGGCCGCTTCGGCAAGGTCCCGGAGATGATCCCCGTCACCCTGACCGTGCACGGCGCCGGCGGCGTCAAGCAGTTCCACTACCAGGTGCTCAATAACGCCAAGCTCACCCCGGTGGCCATGATGGTCACCGTGTTCAACGCGCTGCAGGGCATGAACGCCTACGGGGAAGAGACCAGCTACCGCATGCAGGGCAGCATCAACGTGAGCGGCTTCCCCGAGGTGCGGCTGCAGAACATGTTCGCGCCCGCCGACAACGGCATGCCCACGGCGGTGGGCGTGGCCACCTCGGTGGGCGAGCGCTTCAGCCGCATCTTCGCCAATCCCTATGGCACACCCACCATCCAGGGCGTGAACCTGGAATTCAATCTCATTCCGGAGCGGCGGGCGGCGCGGCTGGAGACGGCGCGCACCGCCGTCACCGAAGCTCGCCCCGGCGACGACATCGTCATCGAAGCCGTGCTGCGTCCCTACCGCGGCGAACCCTTCGTGCGGCAGGTGCACGTCAAGATCCCGGCCTCGGTCTCCCGCGGCACCCTGCGTATCCTGGTCTCCGACGGCGACACCCTGGACCGCATGCGCCACTTCTATCCCGGCCTGGGCGCCCGTCTCGACCTGGCCTCCACCATCGCCCTGCTCAACCAGGAACACCCCGACGACCGCCTCTACGTCTCCCTGCTGCAGCCCAGCCCCGAGGCCATGGTGAAGGACAAGGTCATGCCCACGCTGCCGCTCTCCGTCATGAACGTGATGGAGGGCATGCGCGGCACCCAGGACATGGTGGTGGTGGGCGAGAGCGCGGTGGACGAAGCCTCCACCCCGCTCGACTACGTGGTCAGCGGCGCCCAGATCATCAGCATCACCATCAAATGATCGCGCCTGCCGAAGCGTCCTAGCCATGACAAGAAAAGCCCCCGAGGACCCTCGGGGGCTTTGCACTTGGCTCCGGTGTCACCTACCCCAGGAAGACCACGTGGACGTAGGTGCCCAGGCGCACGTTGTAGGCCAGGTACCAGCCAGCGTCGTACGGGCCCTGGTAGATCACGATCTGGTCGGCGCCCCACAACCAGTCATTGCAGAGGCCATAGTCGTAGGGCGCGACCGCGAAGTGATTCCCGCGGAACCAGAAGCGCCGCGGGCCGCCGCCCTCCAGCCGGAAGACGAACCGGGGCCCGAAGCCGCCGCGGAAATGCCCGTGCTCCCAGGGACGCGCCAGGCGATAGCGGACATCGTCGCGATCGCCGTGCCGCACCCAGCTACTGTCGGCGCGAACGGGCAGCGCGCGGCGATGCTCATAGCGTTGGCTGTAGTTGCGGACCTCCGCTCGCGGCGCCGTCTGGGGATGCCCGCGGAATTCCCGCTGCGGCGGTGCCTGCACCTGCGGCCGCACCGCGGCGTGTACCTGGGATGCGGGTGGGCTGTGCGCGGGGATGTGGCGGCCGGCCGCGCGCTGTCCCTTCTTGTCGTGGCCTCGCCCATGCTCGTCCCTGCTCTTGCCCTGGGCGGCAGCGGGCAGCGACAGCATCAAGGAAATCGCAAGCAACATCAGAAGCGTCTTCATACTGCACCTCCGATCCAGCCGGCGCGCCGACCACAGCCGGCGCCCGGCTCGTTACGTAGTTAGATGCGGAGGCTGTTCCCATCTGAGTTGTCCGCTGAGGATTCCGCGCGGATTTTTGGCGGCGGCAGAAGTTACATCGTGCCGGATAAATTTTTCCGGCGCCATCCGCATCCGCTACCTCTGCCCTTTGGATGGGCAAGGACAAGCCAAACCCCTGCGGGAAGGAGTATTCTGTAATTCTCTTATGCGAACTCTTAAGACGCTGGTGGTCCTGCTGCTCTGCGCCGCCGCCGCCCTGGCCGAGGGCACGCAGATCTGGCGGCAGTCCAAGTTCGAGGAATTCGAGAAGGGGACGGCCAAGGGTGTGGCCATCCGCAGCGACGGCAGCCTGGTGCTGGCGCCCTCCTTCAAGCTGCTGGTCACCACGCCCTCCACCTACCTGTGGGCGATGGTGGCCGACGGGCAAGGCAACGTCTACGTGGCCGCAGGATCGCCCGCGCGCGTCTACCGCATCACTCCCGACGGCCATGCCGTCGCCATCTTCAAGGCCCCGGAGCTGGAGGTGCAGGCCCTGGCCGTGTCCCCGGACGGCTCGCTCTACGCCGCCACCTCCCCCGACGGCAAGGTCTACAAGATCGAGCGCCAGCCCGGCGCCCCTGCTGCCGCTCCGGCCGCCTCCGACAAGGACGCCGGCGAGGTCCCTCTCGATCCCGGCTGGTCCTCCTCCGTCTTCTTCGATCCCCAGACCAAGTACATCTGGGACCTGGCCCTGGACCGCGAGGGCCGCCTCTATGTGGCCACCGGCGAGCACGGGCAGATCTTCCGCGTCACCCCCGGGGGCGCGGGCTCGCTCTTCTTCCAGAGCGACGAGGCCCACATCCGCGCCCTGGCCTTCGATCCCAAGGGCAACCTCATCGCCGGCTCCGACGGCAGCGGCCTCATCTACCGCATCTCGCCGGCGGGCGAGGCCTTCGTCCTCTATAGCGCCTCCAAGAAGGAGATCACCGCCCTGGCGGTGGACGATGCCGGCAACATCTACGCCGCCGGGGTGGGCGACAAGAAGCCCGCAGGCGTGGTGCCGGGGATGCCCGTGACCATGCCGGTTGCCACGCCGGCCCCCACCGCGCCCAGCGTGGCGCAGCGTCCCGGCGCGGCCGCTCCCACCACCGGCGCTCCCGGCGGCGTGGGCTTCATTCCTTTCTTCCCCGGCTTCGCGCAGGCGCTGGGCTCGGAGGTGTACGTCATCGCCCCCGACGGTTCGCCCAAGGTGCTGTGGGCCTCGCGCGAGGACATCGTCTACGCTCTGGCCTTCGATCCCCGCGGCCGCCTGCTCGCCGGCACCGGCAACAAGGGGCACGTCTACCTCATCGAGAACGACCAGCAGTTCACCGACCTGCTGGCGGCCAGCGCCAACCAGGTGACCGGCTTCGCCAAGGCCCCCAACGGCGGTCTCTACGCCTCCACCAGCAACCTGGGCAAGATCTTCCTGCTGGGCGCCGGGCCCGACAGCGACGGCAGCTACGAGAGCGACGTCTTCGACGCCAAGATCTTCTCCCTGTGGGGCCGTGCCGAGGTGCGCGGCTCCGGCAACTTCGACTTCTACGCGCGCAGCGGCAACGTGGACAATCCCGACCGCAACTGGAGTCCCTGGAAAAAGGCGGACCTGGCCCAGGGCGCCTCCCTGGATGTCCCCGCGGCGCGATTCATCCAGTGGAAGGCGGTGCTGCATCCCACCGGTGCGGCGCCCCGCATCGGCACGGTGGGGCTGAACTACCTCTCCAAGAACGTCGCCCCGGACCTGGACGACGTCAGCGTGCAGGTGGGCGTGCGCTACATCTCGCAGCCGCGGCCCGCCGGCGGCGAGGGCACGGTGGTCGTGAGCGGGGGCGCCGGCGCGGCGGCCACGCCCAAGTTCGAGGCGCCTATCCCCGCCCTGCGCGACCGCGATTCCATCGGCGTGCGCTGGTCGGTCCGCGACGACAACGACGACATCCTGGTCTATTCCCTCTATTACCGCGGCGACGGCGAGACCCAGTGGAAGCTGCTCAAGGACGGCATCACCGACAAGTACTACTCCTTCGACGCCGGCTTGCTCCCCGACGGCGGCTACACCATCAAGGCGGTCGCCTCCGACGCTCCCTCCCACTCCCCCGACGAGGCCCTCACCACCTCGCTGGAGAGCGACCGCTTCGAGGTGGACAACACCCCGCCCGCAGTGGAGGCCCTGAGCGCGGTGGAGGCCAGCGGCGAGCTCCACGTCACCTTCCGCGCCGTGGATTCCTTCTCCCCCATCAAGCGCGCCGAGTACTCGGTGGACGCTTCCGACTGGCAGTACATCGAGCCCGTCGGCCGCCTCTCCGATGCCCGGACCGAGAGCTACGACTTCCACATCCCCGTGCCGCCGGCCGGGCCGGTGCTGCGCCAGGAGCAGTCCTCCGGCAAGAAGACCGCCGCCACCGGCGAGCACGTGGTGGTGGTGCGCGTCTACGACCGCTTCGAAAACATGGGCACGGGCAAGGTCGTGGTGCACGGGAAATGACTGGGCAGTCGGACCGCAGCTTTTAGCTCTTAGCTTTTAGCTTTTAGCTTTTAGCTTTCAGCTCCTCGGACTTTTTGCCTTTTGCCTTTGGATGGAATCCCACCGTGTACAGCGCTCTGGTCACGCTCTGCTGGCTGGTTGCCATCGTCTACGCCACCATCCCCGCCTACTGGCTGCTGGTGCATCCCTTCGTGGACTTCTGGCGCGCCCGCGCCGCCACCCTCAAGCGCGTGGGCCCGCTGTGGGCGCTGCTGTGGCTGCTGGCCGGCCTCGCCACCTACCGCTGGGTGCACGTCTTCCTCTACCGCACACCCCTGGCCTGGGTCCCCGGGGGCCTGCTCATCGCCGCCGCGCTGGCGCTCTACTCCGGCGCTCGCCACGGCTTCTCCATGGACCAGGTGCTGGGCCGCTCCGAACTCCAGCCTCACAAGCACGAGCAGCGCGTGGCCAGCGCCGGCCTGCGCGGACGCATGCGCCACCCGCTCTACCTTGCCCATCTCTGCGACCTCGTGGGACTGACTATCGGTACGGGTTCGCTGGCGCTCTTCGTCCTGACCGCCTTCGCCTTGCCCACCGGCGCGCTCATGATCTGGATGGAGGAGCGCGAGCTGGAGCGCCGCTTCGGCGACGACTACCGCGCCTACAAGCAGCGCGTCCCTCTCTTCCCTGGCTTGCGGTGAGGGATTAGAAGGCGGCGGCAGCGTACCCTGTTTATAATCGAGCGCGACCATGGCCGGGACGGACAGTCACCGGGCGCTGATCGACCAGTTGCGCCATCTGTTTGCATTTGTTATTGAGAAGTTGCCGCCCGGTTCCGCAACCCTCGATGAACGTCTGTGGAGTGACAAGTGGAGTGACCATTGGGCTATCTCACTGATCCCCTCAGAACCTCATGCTGCCAGTGTCGGCGTACACGTGGACCGGTCGGAGTTGGTGGATTTCTCTGTTGGGTCCTGCACCTGGGAACTGCCCTATGAAAGTAGGGACCCAAAGAACTTCGATCAGCAAGCGCTGATAGGGCAAACATCAGTGATGCTGGATGCCGTAGTATCCGGGCGATGCGAGGAGAAGCACTCCCTCTTGGGCACCACCGTGACCATTTATCTTCCGGACGGCCCAACACGTGTCACGACGATGTTCACGGATGTGAGCTTATTCTCTCGGGTTGTACGGTACCAGCCTTATGCCTGACGCGCCCGAAGCATGAGATTCGAACTCTTTGTCGCCGCGCGCTATCTGCGCGCCAAGTTGAGGCGCTCAGCGGGCGTGAGCGAAGCGGGAGCCCGCTGCCGAAATCCCGAGCGAAGCGAGGGACGTGGGGAGGAATCTACGGATGAGATTTGAACTCTTCGTAGCTTCGAGATACCTGCGCGCCAAGCGCCGGCAGGCCGTCATCTCCATCATCACGCTCATCTCCGTGATGGGGGTGGCTGCGGGCGTGGCCTCGCTCATCATCGCGCTGGCGGTGAACAACGGCTTCCGCCAGGACCTGCAGGAGCGCCTGCTGGGCGCCAGCTCGCACGTCAACCTGCTGCGGGTGGAAGCGGACGGCATCCGCGACTGGCAGCCGCTCATGCAACGCCTGGAGAAGCAGCCGCACGTGCTGGCCGGCGCCCCCGCCCTCTACGAGCAGGTGCTGATCTCGCGCGGAGCGCGCGCCCGCGGCGGCGTGCTCAAGGGCATCCTGCCCGCGGACGAGCGCCGCGTCAGCGAGCTGCTGAACAGCGTCAAGCTGGGCTCGGTGGCGCCGCTGGAGCAGCCGCCCACGCCTCCGCCCGCCACTCCCGAAGCCTCCTCGCCCTCTTCCCTGGAAGGCCAGAAGCAACGTGCCGCCGCCATGCCCCCCATCATCCTGGGTAAGGACATGGCCGACAACCTGGGCGCCACCGTGGGCTCGGTGGTCCTGGTCACCAGCCCGCAGGGCGAACTCACTCCCTTCGGCATGGTGCCCAAGTACGTGCGCTTCCGCGTGGCCGGCATCTTCGACTCCGGCTTCTACGACTACGACACCTCCTGGGCCTTCATCCGCCTGGCGGACGCGCAGCAGCTCTTCGGCCTGGGCGACGTGGTTTCGGTGCTGGAGTTCAAGGTGGACGACATCTACCAGGCCGCCGCCATCGGCCACGCCCTGGAGGAACAGGCGGGCAAGGGCTTCATGTCCACCAGTTGGATGGAGCAGAACCGCGCGCTCTTCCGCGCGCTGAAGATGGAGCGGGTGGTGACCTTCATCACCGTCGGCCTGATCGTGCTGGTGGCCGCGCTCAACATCCTCATCTCCCTCATCATGATGGTGATGGAGAAGACCCGCGACATCGCCGTGCTCATGTCCCTGGGGGCGCGCAAGGGCCAGGTGCGCCGCATCTTCATCGCCCAGGGCGTGCTCATCGGGGTGATCGGCACCGCGCTGGGCCTGCTGCTGGGCTACGGACTGTCCTGGGCCGGCGGCCACTACCACCTGATCGCGCTCTCCCCCGAGGTCTATTCCATCGACTACGTGCCCTTCGCGCCGCGTCTCGGAGACGGTGTCATCGTCGCCCGGGTGGCCCTGGGCATCTCTTTCGTGGCGACCCTCTATCCTTCCTGGGCCGCCAGCCGCATCCTGCCCGCCGAGTCCCTGCGCTACGAGTAGG
>DATIWW010000529.1:0-2348 GCA_035519175.1 Terriglobales bacterium | reverse complement strand
GTGCCAGCGCTATGAGTTTGCCAAGTTCGATTGCGAGGGGGCCGAGTATCCCATCTTCCGGGCGCTGGGGGAGGACCTGAGCAGGTTCCGCTACGTCGTGGTCGAGTATCACCGGGACCCGGCTGAGCTCAAGGAGATCCTCGCCGGCAGGCGCTTCGCCATCGTCGAGGACCTCCCTCTGAAGGTTGCGCCCTGGTCCGCCTTTCCTTCCATGGGGATCCTCTATGCCCGGAATCTGGGGAACTGGGAGTAGACCTCTCACCGCGGGCAAGCTCGCGTTCTGCCTCACCCGCCGCCCGGGAAAGCCGGCTACGATGACTTCTGGCGGAGATAGAAGAGGAAGAGCTGCAGGCGGCTGGAGAACTGCGGGTCGTCCTTGGCCTTCTCCATCGTCTCCCGCAGATAGGTGATGATGAGGGCCAGCAGGAACGCCAGGAAGGTCGTGGCCACCACCACCAGCGTCCGCCTCGGCCAGGACCTTCGCTCCGGGACCACGGCCTTGTCCAATTGCTGCACTACCACGGAGTCGCGGCCCTCATCGATACGCGCCGCTTCGTATTGCTTTGCCAGGAGCTCGTACAGGGTCGTGTAGTAGATGACGTCGCGATACTTGCGGGCGAACTCCAGGGCCGCTCCGGGCACGTTCTGTAAGGGTACGTCCCCGATCGCCCGCTTGCCGGATCCGCCTTCCAGCTTGGCCACCTGCGCCTGCAGTGCCGCCAGCTCTTGCTCCGCTCGCACGAGGTCGGGATTCCCGGGGGCGGCGAACGAGCGCATCGCCTGCACCTCGGCGGATTTCACCGCTACCTGCGCCTGAAAGGAACTCGCCAACGTGATCATGGCTCGCGATTGTGGATCGGGGGCAATGAACCCGGTCCTTTCCTGGGTTTCTTTCAGGGCCTCTTCCGCGTTGGCCAAATCGTCGCTGGCCTGCTTCATCTCGCGCTCAAAGAACAACCGCCGCCGTCCCGCCTCGGTCACCGCCAGACTCTTGGTCAGCTTGGTCAGCTCATCGGCATAGGCATTGGCGAGGTCAGCGGCGCGCTGCGGGTCGCTATCCTCCACGGCGACCGAGATGACACCCTCTTTGCCGGCGACGATCTCGGTGTTGCCGGCCAGCTTGCGCTCCGCATCGGAACGATGGGTTGTGCCGTACACCTTCATCAGGGAGAAGCGGTCGATCAGGCCATCGGCCACGGTGCGACTCTTCAACACCGACACATAGAGATCGCTGGGATTCCTGAGAGCCAGGTCCTTGCCTGCCAGGCTGGCCAAGGGACCCAACTGGTTCAGGATGGCAGCCGCCCCCATCGATTGGTTCTGCTGCGGCGGCATGATGCGGGTGTCGGCGGTGTACTTCTTGGGCAGAAGGAGCGAAATGATGATTGCCAGCAGGAAGGCGACGCCGACGAACTTCACGATGAACAGCTTCCGTCGCGCCACCACGATCAGGAAGTCGGGAAAACGAGGCGCTTGGACTTCTCCGCCCGGCGCGGCCACCGCCGGTTCCTCTTCAGTCTGCGGTTTCAGTTCGACCTCTTCCCGCTGCGCCATGAACCGTAATCCCTTACCCAGGCAGGACTTAGGAGCATCCCGCCGGCCCAACCCTTGGGCATCCCCACCCGACCGACACTATACCCCAGCAGTTTGGGGATTGTACACGCGGGCTCACAGATCGCCTCCGCCATGTCAGTTCCCCACCGTCGAACCGAGGGGCTCTTCTCGTCGCAGGTAGTGCCGTTCGAAGTATCTCTGGTATTCGCCGCTGCGCGCCTCCTGCAGCCAGGCCGTGTTGTCCTGATACCAGCGGATAGTGTCGGCCAGGCCTTTCTCGAAGGGGCAGGTGGGTCGCCACCCCAGTTCGTTCCGCAGTTTGCTGCAGTCCAAGGCATAGCGGCGGTCGTGGGCGGGCCGGTCAGAGACGAACTTCAGCAAGCTCTCCGGCTTGCCCAGGATCTGCGAGATCTTGCGGGCCACGACGATGTTCTCCAATTCCCATCCGCCGCCGATGTTGTAGATTTCGCCTTCCCTTCCCTTCCGCAGGATCAGGTCCAACGCGTCACAGTGATCCCCAACATGGATCCAGTCGCGGACGTTGCGCCCGTCTCCGTACACCGGCATGGGCTGGTCGCCCAAGGCCTGCGCGATCATCAGGGGAATGAACTTCTCGGGGAACTGAAAGGGGCCGTAGTTGTTGGTACAGCGGGTGATGATGCCGGGAAAGCCGTGGGTGCGGACGGCGGAGAGCACCAGCAGGTCGGAGGCGGCCTTGCTGGCGGCGTAGGGGCTGGTCGGGGCCAGGGGGGAATCCTCGCGGGCCCGGGCCGGCGGCGCCATGCTCCCGTACA
>DATIWW010000528.1:0-2733 GCA_035519175.1 Terriglobales bacterium | reverse complement strand
TCAGCTCCGGCTTCAGCGTCAGCACCAGCGCGCGCAGGAACTCCAGCACCTCCACCTCCGCGGTCATGGAGTCGAGCATGCTCCAGCGTTCGGGGTGGGGACACTCGGGGGTGGCACGGTGATACTCGGGCGTCACCCGGCCGGCCGCCTGCGCCGCCTGCCGCAGCACCTTGTGCTCCTGCTTCTCTTTCTACCGGAACCATCCCATGAGCGCCCGCCGAAAAAGCCCTTCAGTATACGGGACGCCCCTCCTTCTATGCCCTGAGCCAGGAGCTGGCAGCGAGGAGCTAAGAGCTAAGAGCTAAGAGCTTCTTTCCATCACATCCCCTTGTGACATCAGTCACGGTTTGCGTCCCGCGACCGCGCTAGGCTCTAGCTGGCAGCGAGTCGCTGCCGGGAGGTGCTGCCGTGAAGGCCCTCTACCGCGCGTTGTTTCTGGCTGTCGTCGTCGCCCTGGCGCTTTCCGCCTCCGCCGCAGGTCCCAAGCCCCCGCAGGCCAACGGCGTCCCCAAGTACGACCCCGCCACCGAGACCACCATCAAGGGCACGGTGCAGGAGATCAAGACCTTTGCCTGCAAGATCGGCGGGCCCGCCGGCTATCACCTGGAGGTCAAGACCGAGAAGGGTGTGGTCGAAGTGCACGTTGCCGCCGGCAAGTTCCTCACCGAATATCAGTTCGACTTCGCCGTGGGCGACGAGGTCGAGGTCACCGGCTCCGTGGTCCAGATGGACGGCAAGGACACCTTCCTCGCCCGCACCATCAAGAAGGGCCAGGTCACCTATACCTTCCGCGATAAGAAGGGCGAGCCCTTGTGGTAGGAGTTAGGGGTTTGTAGTTAGGAGTTGGCCTGCAATTCTGGGTGCTTTTCCTGACCCCTGACGCCTCCCGCTGACTCCTAACTACTAGCTCCTGACTCCTTTCTCCTGCTATAGTCCCCGCTTCCCATGACCCACCTGCTCTACTCCTTCGGCCCGTTGGGCCTGCTGTTACAGGCCCTGGCCATCCTCCACTTCATCCGCCGCCGCCCCGACACCTACTGGCTCTTCATCATCATCTTTCTGGGACCGGTGGGCGCGGCCGTCTACCTGGTGGTCGAGGCGCTGCCCGACCTGGGGCTGCTGCGCGCCACCTTCAAGGTCTTTCCCCGGCGCAAGCGCATCCGCCAGCTCGAGGCCATGATCCTCGACAATCCCTCGCCCGCCAACTGCGAGGAGCTGGCCGAGCTCTATTTCGAGGACGGCAGATTCGCCCTCGCCCGCCAGTCCTTCGACCGCTCCATCTCCACCCGCACCGACTCGCTCGATCCCTTCTACCGCCGCGCTCTTTGCGAACTCGAGCTGGGCGACTTCGCCGCCGCCCTTCCCGACCTGGAGCGGGTGGTCGCCAAGGACCCCACCTACGACTACCACCGCGCCCGCGGCCTGCTGGCCCACGCCTACGGCAAAACCGGCCGGGCGGAGAAGGCTGCCGCTCTCTTCGCTGACGTGCTGCGCATCTCCACCCTCTCCGAGACGCAGTACAACTACGCCTGCTTCCTGGCCGCGCAGCAGCGCCCCGCCGAGGCCCGCGACTGGGCCCAGCGCATCCTCGCCAAGAAGCCCACCATGCCCTCCTACCTGCGCCGCCGCGAGCGTCCCTGGTTCCGCAAAGCCGCGGCGTTGCTGAAGCAACTCCCGGTAGCTGGGAATTAGGAGTTTGCGGTTAGGAGTCAGGAGTTCGCGCTTCCCTTTGACATCCCGAGCGCAGCGAGGGAGTCTTCTTGCTGACGTCTGACGTCTGACGTCTGGACCGAAACCTTGAAACTTTGAAACCTTCCCCGCCATCCAACTCCGCGGAGGTCCCCCATGTACGTCCTCACCGGCGCCACCGGCAACACCGGCAGCGAAGCCGCCCAAGTCCTCCTGAAGAATGGCCAGAAGGTGCGGGTGCTGGGGCGCAGCGCCGACCGCCTGAAGCAACTGGCCGCGCAGGGCGCGGAGCCCTTCGTCTGCGATGTAGGCGACACCGCCGCGCTCGCCCAGGCTTTCACCGGCGCCCGCGCCGTCTACGCCATGATCCCGCCCAACCTCGCCGCCCCCGACGCCCGCGCCTACCAGGACCGCGTCTCCGAGGCCCTGGCCACCGCCCTCGCCCAGTCGGGCGTGCGCCACGTCGTTTCCCTCTCCAGCTTCGGCGCCGACCAGGCCGAGGGCAATGGCCCCGTCGCCGGCCTCTACCTCCTGGAGCACAAGCTCAACCGTCTCCCCGGGCTGAACGTCCTGCACCTGCGCGCCGGCTACTTCATGGAGAACACCCTGCCGCAGATCGGCGTGATCAAGAGCATGGGCATGCTGGCGGGCCCGCTGCGCGGCGATCTGAAGGTCCCCATGATCGCCACCCGCGACATCGGGCAGTTCGCCGCCGCCGCCCTCCTCAAGCTGGACTTCACCGGCCACTCCACCCGCGAACTGCTGGGCCAGCGCGACCTCACCATGGACGAGGTCGCCAAGGTCATCGGCCCCGCCATCGGCAAGCCCTCCCTCTCCTACTCCAAGCTCCCCGACATGATGCTGAAGCCGGCGCTGACTTCGATGGGCATGTCCTCCGACGTGGCCTCGCGGATTCTAGAGATGGCGGGGGCGCTCAACTCCGGGCACATGCGCGCTCTCGAGCCCCGCTCCGCCGCCAACACCACTCCCACTTCGTTCGAGACCTGGGTGAAGGAAGTCTTCGTGCCGGCCTTCGAGAAGAAG
>DATIWW010000527.1:0-4352 GCA_035519175.1 Terriglobales bacterium | reverse complement strand
GCCCTTGCGCGTCTCGCACCAGGCCACCAGCACCCGCACGCGCTCGTAGAAGGCCAGGGCCAGCGGCCACACCACCCGCCGGGTCTTGCGCCCTTGGCCGTCGCGGTAGACCAGGCGCAGCTTGCGCTCCCGCCGCATGGCCTCGCGCAGCAGCTTGCCGTCTACCACGTCCTGCGCCCGCTCCTCCGCCGGGACGGGGAAGAGCGCGGTGTACTCCACCCGCTCCTTCAGCGCCTCCGGCAGCACGGCCAGGATCTTGGCCACCACGTCCTGGGCGGCGGTGGCCAGGGCGGCATCGCTCTGCTCCGCCACCCAGCGCGAGCCCAGCACCAGCGCCTCCAACTCCTCGTCGCGGAACATGAGCGGGGGCAGCAGGAAGCCGGGGCGCAAGACGAAGCCGATGCCGGCCTCGCCTTCGATGGGCGCGCCCTGCTGCGCCAGCGTGGCCAGGTCGCGGTAGATGGTGCGCAGGGAGACGCGCAGTTCCTCCGCCAGGCGCCGCCCGCTCACCGGCCGGCGATGGCGGCGCAGCACCTGGATCAAGGCCAGCAATCGCTCGCTGCGCGACATCCCTACTGCCTCCTGTTCGCCGGGAGTATTGTGCCCGGAGGACGGCCTTTTCGGAAACCCTCGCCGCGCCTTGACGCCGCCTCTGGCGGCGGACTAACTTTGTCTCCCCCCGATCGGGGGTGTGCCGGGGCCCCGTTCGCCACAGGAGAACGTCCGTGCCGCTCGCTTGTCTGTGCCAGCCCGACCCTCCCGACGCGCTGCAGCGCCCCGCGCTGGTGATCGGGCATCCCGGGCATGAGTTGCGCGTCTTCGGCTGGGTGGCGGAGCACCGCCCGCGAGTCTACGTGCTTACCGACGGCTCCGGACGCAGCGGGATCTCCCGGCTGCCCTCCACGGCGCGGCTGCTGGCCGCGCTGGGAGCGGAGCCCGGCGAGGTCTTCGGAGCGCTCTCCGACGCCGAACTCTACCGCGCCCTGCTGGCCGGCGATAGCACGCTCTTTCTCGGCCTGCTCGATCGCCTGGCCGATTCCTTCCTCCGCCACCGCATCGACTTCGTCGTGGGCGACGCCCGCGAAGGCTACAATCCCGCCCACGACCTCTGCCGCGCCCTCCTCGATGCCGCCGTGCGCATGGTGCAGGGAGCGGGCGGCGCCCCCGCCAACTACGAGATCCGCCTGACCGAGCGCCGGCAGGCGCGGGCGGAACTCCACGACCAGGACTGCTGGCACCTCTCCCTGGACGACGCCCTGCTGCAGCGCAAGCTGCAGGCCGCCCACGATTACGTGGAGATGCGGGACGAGGTGCGCGACGCCCTGGCGCTCTGCGGGGAGGAGTATTTTCGCCTGGAGTGCCTGCGCCGGGTGCGGCAGCCCGTCCCGCCGGCGGCCCTGGAGGCCAGGCCCTTCTACGAGACTTGGGGAGAGCAGCGGGTGGCCGCGGGAGACTACGCCTCCGTCATCCGCTGGCGGGAGCACATGCTGCCGGTGCTGGAGGCCCTCTTCGAGCACGCCGCGTGCGCGCCCCGTCCCTCGTGACCGAGACTGGGAGGCCCCGGGCGCGCTCCCGGCCCGTCCCGTGAAGATCCTCATCACCAACGCGCACCTGGAGAACCCCGCCGGGACCGAAGTGGTGGTCCGCGACTTGGCGGGGGAATTCCTGCGCCGGGGCCACACCCCCCTGGTCTATTCCCCCAAGCTGGGCGCGGTGGCGGAGGAGATCCGCAACCGCGGGATCGAGATCACCGACCGGCTGGAGAGCCTGAGCGCCGTTCCCGACGTGATCCACGGCCATCACCATCCCCAGGTGGTGGAGGCGCTGCTGCACTTTCCCGCCACGCCCGCGCTGTTCGTCTGCCATGGCTCGCTGGCGGCGGTGGAGGAGCCCTTCGCCTTTCCCCGCATCCTGCGCTACGTGGCGGTGGACGAGCGCTGCCGCGCGCGCAGCGCGCGCGCGCTGGGGGTTCCTGAGGAGCGCATCCTGATGATCGGGAACGCGGTGGACCTGGCGCGCTTCCCGGCGCGCGGCCCGCTGCCGCCGCGGCCGCAGCGGGCGCTGGTCTTCGGCAGCCAGGCCAGCCCGCCCATCCACCTGGCGGCGGTGCGCCGCGCCTGCCGGCACTTCGGCCTGCGTCCCGACCTGCTGGGCTACGTCTACCACGCGCGACCCGACCCGGAGTCGGTGCTGCCCGCCTACGACCTGGTCTTCGCCAAGGGACGCTGCGCTCTGGAGGCCATGGCGGTGGGCGCGGCGGTGGTGCTCTGCGACTTTGCCGGCGCGGGACCCATGGTCACGTCCAGCAACTTCGACCGGCTGCGCGCTGTGAACTTCGGCGAGGCCGCGCTCACCAACCCGCTGCGGGCCCGGGCCCTGCGCCCCGAGCTGGCGCGCTACGATCCCGCGGACGCGGCTGCGGTCAGCCGCCGCGTCCGCCACGAGGCCTCGCTGCAAGCCGCCGGCGAGACCTGGCTCGCCCTCTACGCCCAGATCATCGAGGAATCCTCGCGCCGGCAGCCCGATCCCCAGGCCGAATTGCGCGCCCTCGCCGCCTACCTGCAGCAGTGGAGCTACGGCAAGCGGGTGGAGTGGGAGCGGCAGCAGTTGCAGCGGCTGGGGCTGGCGGGGCGCGGCCTGGCGCGCCTGCTCCGCCGCTTCGCCCACCAGTGGAGCGGCGGCTACTGAAGCCGTCCCGCGCGCCCGCGGATTCGTCACTTTCCTTGCGCCCGCGCCGCCGAAAAGGACTACCATAAAGCTATGCGAGGGCTGTATGCCATCGCGTTGCTGGCCGCCCTGGCCGTAGGCTCGGCGCCGGCAGTCTGGGCGCAGCGCCACGGCGGCGGGCCCGCCGGCCCGGGAAGCGCGCCCATGGGCCCGGCCATGTTCCCCGGGCCGCGCGCCGCCATGGGCAATCCCGGAGTCGCCACCTGGAGCGGCCGCAGCTTCAGCGGCTCGCACTTCCAGTCGGGCTTCCACCCTGGTTTCCATCCCGGCTTCCGCCCGGGCTTCGACGGCCACGGGCGCTTCCCTGGCCGCGGCAACTTCGCTCCCTGGCTCCCCTGGGGCGGCTACTACTATCTGCCCGATTACGACGCGGAATACCAGGCGCAGTACGAAGCCGAGCAGGCGGCGGCGCGGGCGCAGCAGGAGGCCGCCGAGGACCAGCAGCGGCGGCAGGCGCTGCAGCAGACCCTCGACGACCTGCGCGCCTACAACGAGCAGCGCGAGCGCGAGCTGGAGCAGGAGCGGCTGGCGCGCGAGGCGGCGCCGCCCCAGCCGCCGGCGCCTCCCGAGCCTGCCGTCATCCTGGTCTTCAAGGACGGCCACCGCGCCGAGGTTTCCAACTACGCCATCATGGGCGACACCTTCTACGACCTCTCCAGCGGGCGTCCGCACAAGATCCCCCTCGCCGATCTCGATCTGGACGCCACCACCCGCCTCAACGAGGAGAACGGCGTGGACTTCCGCGTGCCCGGCAAGCGCGGTCCCGCGTAACAGCAGACGCCGGACGTCAGACCTCAGGCGTCAGCCCGCTTCTTTTCGCCGCAACTCCTTGGAGGGCGTCATCCTGAGGCGCTTTAGCGCCGAAGGATCTCGCGCGCACTCGGGGCTTGTTGTCGGCACGCGCGAGATCCTTCGCGCCCTGAAGGGTGCTCAGGATGACGCCATCAAGCTGGCGTTTCGTGCCCCCATCCGTGGTATAATCCTTCCTGCTGCTCCGCGATATAAGCTCCTGTAAATGCAACGATTTACGCATGATTCCGCCGCGCGCAACCAGGCCCGCGCCCGCGCCTTTTGTGTGGCCCTGAAGCCGCGCCCCACCGCCGCGGCCAACGGCCAACGACTAACGACCAACGACTGAATTATGGCTGACGAAAAAGATCCCCAGCAGCTTCCTTTGGGCGGTGACGGCGGGGTTCCTCCCGGTCCCGGCGCCGCCAACGTGCAGCCCATCAACATTGAAGAGGAGATGCGCCGGAGTTATCTCGACTACTCGCTCTCCGTCATTGTTGGCCGCGCGCTCCCCGACGTGTACGACGGGTTGAAGCCCGTGCAGCGCCGCATCCTGATGGCGATGAACGACCTCGGCCTCGCGCCGGGGCGCGCGTACCGCAAGTGCGTCAAGATCTGCGGCGACACATCCGGCAATTACCATCCCCATGGCGAATCCGTCATCTACCCGGCTCTGGTGCGTCTGGCGCAGGACTTCAACATGCGTTACCCGCTGGTGGATGGCCAGGGCAACTTCGGCTCGGTTGACGGCGACATACCTGCGGCGATGCGCTACACGGAAGCGCGCCTGGCGAAGATTTCCGAAGAACTGCTCGCGGATATCGAAAAGGAAACCG
>DATIWW010000526.1:0-7290 GCA_035519175.1 Terriglobales bacterium | reverse complement strand
CTGCCAGCGGGGATCGAGAGCCCAGCTCTTGGCTAGCTCCGCTGCTTCCGCGTTGACCATCATGTTTTGGCTTCTCCTGGTTGTGTCGAGGTCAAAGCAGGGCCGGATCACACCGGGTCGAACTGGCTGTTCAGGATCATGGACTCGCTCAGGCAGCGGGCGGCGCGGTAGCGGTCGCGCACCTCGGCGGGCGCATCCGCCGGCAGCTCCTCGAGGATGCGGTCGAGTTCCTCGTCGAAGAGGCGGTTGACCAGGCTCAGGGTGTGCGGGGCGCTCGACCCGCCGTCCATGACGGGCACGGCCTCGCGGTGGCGCATGCGCTGCGCGATCATGAGGCGGTAGATGCGGTCGGTGGCCAGGTCTTCCATGTAGCCGTCGAGCAAGCTGGCGCCCTTGCCGGCGAGCACGCCGTTGCGATAACGGATGACGGTGCGCACGGCGGCGCGCGTGCCTGCCAGCGAGCGCTGCCCCACGCCCTCGGGCCGCGGCCGCAGGTCGGGATAGCGCTCACCGCCGGCGGGCCGCTCGTGCAACTGGTTGGGACAGGGGAACTGCGCGACCGCGATCGGGTTCTGGTCGGGATGGCCGGTCCAGGCGCCGTCCATCAGGCAGACAGCCTCGTTCTTCTTGTCTTTCTCCAGCACGGCCAGGGCGCGGGCGTTGAGTTCGGCGTCCTCGCGGCTGGGATAGAGCGCGGTCATGCCGCCGATGGCCAGCGCCCCCCGCTTGTGGCAGAGCTCCGGCATCAGCGTGCGCAGGTTCTGGAAGAAGGGAACGTCGTGCGGGATGGTGTTGCGGTCGGGCAGCACCCAGGCCGGGTCCTCCAGGTTGAAGTGGATGAGCGACGCCATGTAGTCCCAGCGCCCCAGGTTCAGCCCCAGGATGTGCTGGCGCAGGTGGTAGAGGAACTCCTCCATCTGGAAGGCCAGGGGATGCGATTCCACCAGGGCGAAGCACTTGAGGAAGTCGCGGGCCAGGCCCTTCCACTCCGCCAGCGCCTGGAAGAGATCGCGCCACCATAGGGCCTCTTCCGCCGACTCCGACTTGGGGATGTAGAAAGTCAGGGGGTGCTTGAGGTCGGCGGGCTCGGCGGCGAAGAGCACGCTGGCCACGTCGTAGAGCGAAGCCGAGACCAGCTCGTCGGGCAGCAGACCGGCCTGGCTCAGGTGCAGGCCGCGAGGGCGGATGAGGATCACGGTCGAGCTGGGCTGGATGGAAACCTGGCGCTGGCGCTTCTTGTCGTAGTAGCGGAGCTGGCCGCGCAGGGCGGCGAGGATGTTGGCGATCCCCAGTTGCAGGTGCTCCCAGGTGTTGGCGGCGGAGTCTTCCAGGTCGAGCATCACGCCGGGGGCGCCGGAGTTGAGCATCTTGACCACCAATTCGGCATCGTCGGCGGGCCCGGTCATCTGGTTGCGCTGGTCGCGGCACCAGGCGGGCAGCTCGATGCGCCAGCCGCCCTGGGTGGCCAGCGAGGGAGGCAGGTGCTGGGGCAGGCGGCCACGGTGGGCGCCGGCCAGGGCGGCGGCGCGCTTGGCGAGGAGCGCCTGCTGCCAGGGAGTGAAGCGGCGGTGCAGGGGGAGGAAGAAGTCGAGGAAGCCGGGGGGCAGGCCGGCGGCGAGATCGAAGTCGGCGGGCGCGGCGTTGATGCGGGGATCGAAGAGGGCCGGGGCCATCGCCATGGGGTCGCTCCCTCGGAGCCGTTCAATATAGTGAACAGCTATTCACTATGCCGCAGAGGTTAGGCTGGAACAGAATGGGGGTCAAGTGGTATGTTCATCCCGTTGAACATAAATTCACCATCTGGGAGGCCCGACCGCCCTCGTCACGCAGGGATGTGAGCGAGGCGGAGCCGCCATGTCCGAGACCGGCCCCAAGGATTCCGCCGCGGTGGAGCGCGCCCTCGCCATCCTGGAGGCGGTGGCTCACCGCGCGGGCGGTCTGACCAACGCCGAGCTCAGCCGCCGGCTCAAGATCCCCAAGAGTTCGGCCAGCTATCTGCTGCGCACCCTCGAGCACCACGGCTACCTGCGTCGCGAGCCGGAGAGCGGCCGCTATCGCCTGGGGGTCAAGGTGCTCGCACTTAGCGAAAGTGTGCTCTCCGGCCTGGACATCCGCCAGGTGGCCCTGCCCATGCTGCGCCACCTGGTGGAGCAGGTGCACCTGACCGCCCACCTGGCCATCCTGGACCGCGGCGAGGCCGTCTACATCGAGAAGGTGGAGGCCCCGGGCTTCATCAAGATGGATACCTGGGTGGGCCGCCGCATGGACGTGCACGCCACCAGCGTGGGCAAGGCGCTGATCGCCTACCTGCCGGAGGAGGAGGTGGCGGCGCTGGCGCGCCAGCGCGGCCTGCGCAAGCGCACTCCCAAGACCATCACCGTGCTCTCCAAGCTGGAGAAGGAACTGGAGAAGGCGCGCACCCAGGGCTATGCGGTGGACGACGAGGAGAACAACCTGGGGGTGCGCTGCGTGGCCGCTCCCATCTTCAACAGCGAGGGCGGGGTGGAGGCCAGCCTGGGGGTGAGCGGGGCCATCAACCAGCTCGACCCGGCCTCGGTGCCCAAAGTGGCGGAGCTGGTGAAGGACGCCGCCCGCCACATCGCGCAGCAGATGGGCTACCACCCGCCGCGGCGCTAGGAATCAATCCATCCGCAGCACGATCTTGCCGAAGCTGGCGTTGGATTCCATGCGGCGGTGGGCGGTCTGGATCTCGGGCAGAGGGAACTCGCCGTCGAGGACGGGGCGCAGCTTGCCCGCCGCCAACCAGGGGACGACCTGGGCGGCGAAGCTCTCCGTCACTTGGATCTTCTCGTCGAGTGAGCGGCCGCGCAGCACCGAGCCGATCACCGTGAGGCGCTTGCCGAGCAAGTGCTTGAGCTCGATCTCGGGCTTGGCTCCGCCGGAGCTGGCCAGCACCACCATGCGGCCGCGGCCGGCCATCACCGCCAGGCTGGCAGTCACGTAGGGCCCGCCCACCAGGTCGAGCACCACCTCCACGCCCGTGCCCGCGGTCCAGCGGCGCACCGCCCCGGGCAGCTCTTCGAGGCCGGATGAGAGCGCGATGCCATCCTCCAGGCCGAATGCCCTGGCGCGCGCGATCTTGTCGGGGGTACGCGAGCTGCCGTACGGTACGGCAGCGAGCGCCCGCACCAGTTGCACCGCGGCCAGGCCGACGCCGCTGCCGACAGCATGGATGAGCACGGCTTCCCCGGCGCGCAGGGCGGCCTGCGCCAGCGCGTCCTGGGCGGTGATGAAGGCTTCGGGGATGGCCGCCGCTTCGATCCAGCTCAGGCTGGCGGGAATCTCCGCCAGAGTCTGTTCATGGGCGACGACATAGAGAGCATGGGCGCCGCCCGCGGCCAGTCCGAAGACACGCTGGCCGGGGCGCCAGCGGGTGGTGCCTGAGCCCAGTTCCGCCACTTCTCCGGCGAACTCCAGGCCGGGGATATCGGCGGGGGCGCCCGGGGGGGCGGGGTAGCGGCCCTGGCGCTGCAGCAGGTCGGCGCGATTCAGGGCCGAGGCCCGCACCCGCACCAGGACCTCGCCGGCGCCGGGCGCCGGGCGCGGCACTTCGCGGATCTCCAGCACCTCCGGGCCGCCCGGCCGGGTGATGACGACCGCGGGCATGGTGGCAGGAGGGCTGGCCATGCCCGCATCTTACCTCAGCCGGCGGGAAGCTGTTTTGGCACCTCCGCGGCCGCCTATCCGTGGTCTAATGAGGCGGAACGCACCGGCACTTCGGCCCCGTTCGCCGCTTTTGCGGACTTCCTCCCCCGAGGAGAGAGACGATGCCGGACCCATCGCACAGCCACGAATCGTTGACCGCGCGCCTGGCCCAGGCCAGCGCGGAGCTGCACGAATTGGAGCAAGGCATGCAGAACGGGGAGATCGACGGCCGCATCCTGGCGGAGTTTCGCGAATCCGTGGACCACGTGCGGCAGACCGCGTGGGCGGTGCAGCAGTGGATGGAACTCTCCGCCGCCAAGCGCGACCCGTTCTCGGTGCTGAACTGGCTGGCGGCGGAGCGCGTCCGCATCGGCACCATGGTGGCCCACGAGCTGTGCATGGACCTGGATGCCACCGAAGTCAACACCGAAACCCCGGGGATCCAGAAGCTGTTTCACGAGACCAAAGGTCTGATCGAGCGGCTGTCCCGCATCACCAAGTAGGCCGGCGCTCAGGAGATTCCGGAGGACAGCCCCCGCGAAGGGGGCGTGTGGGCGTGAGCCGCGGGTGATAGAATCAGCGCCCGAACGAGGGCGGCAGCCGGGTGGCCGGCCGCATCCAAGTGGCTTGTTCGGGCTCAACGCCCGTCTCCCGCCTGCCGAAGTCGTCTTGCCGGCCGGCGGATGCCGGTTCCCGGATGCGCCCCATTCCCAAGACACCAGCCACGGCCGGGCAGTCCCTTTCATTGACCATGGCGACGTACAGGAGCCAACCATGAGATTGAGCAAGTGTGTGATGGCAGCGCTGCTGGCGGCGGCGCTCGGGGCCCACGGCCAGCAGGCGCCCGCCGCCCAACCGGCGGGCACGCCGGCGCAGAGTGCGGCGAGCGCGGAGGAAGAAAGGATCAAGGCGCTGGAGCAGAAGGTCGCGGCGCTGGAGGAGAAGGTGACGGAGCTGACGGCGGCGCTCAGCGCCACCGCGGGCGGGCCGGCCGCGCTGGCCTCCTCTTCGACCGCCACCGCGCTGGCCGAGCAGGCGCCGGCGCAGACGCCCACGCTGGGCGGGGCGGCGGGACAGGCCAAAGCGCTGAATCCCGACATCAGCGCCATCGGCGACTTCGTGAGCGACGCCGGGCACAATCCCTTCAGCGCCTTCCGCTCGCTGGAGATGCACGAGGCCGAGGTGGCGCTGCAGGCCATCGTGGACCCCTACGCGCGCGCCGACTTCTTCATCTCCTTCGGGGAGGAGGGCGTGGACCTGGAGGAAGGCTACATCACCTTCACCTCGCTGCCGCACAGCTTCGTGGCCCGGGTGGGCAAGATGCGGGCGGCCTTCGGCAAGGTCAACACATTGCACAACCACGTCCTGCCCTGGATCGACCGGCCGCTGGTGACCTACAACCTGGTAGCGGGAGAGGATGGGATCGACGACGCCGGGGTCTCGGTCAACCGCATCCTGCCCGCGCCCAAGTGGCTGTTCCTGGAGGCGACCGGGCAGGTCTTCCGCGGGGATTCGGCCGACCTCTTCCACGCCGCGGCCAAGGACCAGTTGGGGGTGGTGGGGCACCTGCGCGGGTATCACGACCTGACCGACAACACCAACGTGGACATCGGGCTTTCCTACGCGCGCGGCCACAACGACGCCGACCCCTTCGGCGACTTCGTCACCAACCTCTACGGGGTGGACGCCACCCTGCGCTGGAAGCCGCTGCAGCGCTCCATCTATCATTCCTTCGTGGGGCGGGCGGAGTTCGTCTGGAACCAACGGCAGCAGCTTCCGGCCACGCGCCGCGGCTTCGGGTGGTACGCCTCGGCGGACTACCAACTGGGGCGGCGCTGGTTCCTGGGCGGACGCTACGACTGGTCGGCGCACCAGAGCAACAACTTCCACGACAGCGGCGGGTCGGTGGTGCTGACCTACTGGCCCAGCGAGTTCGCGCAGATCCGCGGGCAGTTCCGGCACACGGCCTACGGGCCCTTCGCCAACGCGCCCGGGGAAGTGCCGGCGCTGAATCCCTTCGGGGTCAACACCAACGAGCTGCTGATGCAGGTGCAGTTCGCGATCGGGGCGCACGGCGCGCACCCGTTCTAGGAGGAGCCATGATTTCTTCATTCCGCGGGAAAGTGACCGCCTGGCTGGCCGCGCTGGTGCTGGGAGGCATGCTGCTCGCGGCGCCCGCCGCCCAGGCCAAGAAACTCTACGTGGTGACCGCCACCACCGACATGGCCGCCCTGGCCCAGGAGGTGGGCGGCGACAAGGTCGAGGTGGAGTCCATCGCCAAAGGCTACCAGGACCCGCATTTCGTGGAGGCCAAGCCCAGCTTCCTGCTGAAGCTGCGGCGCGCCGACCTGCTCATCCTGGTGGGCCTGGATCTGGAGATCGGGTGGCTGCCGCCGCTGATCACGCAGAGTGGCAACCCCAAGGTGCAGGTGGGAGCCAGCGGCTATCTTGACGCCTCGCAGTTCGCCGAGATCCTGGAGAAGCCCACGGGGCAGGTGACGCGCGCCATGGGCGACGTCCACCCCCTGGGCAATCCGCACTACTGGCTGGACCCGGAGAACGGGCGGCGCGTGGCCCAGGGCATCGCCGACAAGCTGGCGCAGATGGACCCGGGCGACGCCGCCTATTTCCAGCAGCGCTTCGCCGACTTCAGCCGCCGCCTGACGGAGGCGGAGAAGCGCTGGGACGCGGAGATGGCGCCCTACCGCGGGCGCAAGGTGGTCACCTACCACAAGTCGTGGCCCAACTTCGCCAAGCACTTCGACCTGGACGTGGCCGGGTACATCGAGCCGCGCCCGGGCATCCCGCCCTCTCCCGGCCACACCCTGGAGCTGATCCAGCAGATGAAGCGCGACAACGTCAAGGTCGTCCTGGTCGAGCCTTACTTCGACCTGAAGACGCCCAACAGCATCGGGGCCGCGACCGGCGCCAAAGTGCTGGTGATGCTGCCCTCGGTGGGCGGGGAGCCCGCCGTCAACGACTACTTCCAGTTGTTCGACCACGACCTGGCCCTGCTCAAGCAGGCCTTCGATTCCACCAAGTAGTGGAAAGGGGACTATGGAAATCCTGCCGTTTCTGATCGCGCCGTTCCTGGCCAGCCTGATCCTGACCGGGATCCACGCCTACCTGGGAGTGCACGTGGTGGAGCGCGGGGTGATCTTCGTGGACCTGGCGCTGGCGCAGATCGCGGCCTTGGGCGCCACCATCGCCATCCTGGTGGGCATGGACGTGCACGGCAGCGGAGCCTACTGGGTGAGCCTGGCCTTCACCTTCCTGGGAGCGGCCATCTTCGCGGTGGTGCGGACCCGCACCAACCACATCCCCCAGGAGGCCTTCATCGGCATCGCCTACGCGGTGGCCTCGGCGGCTGCCATCCTGGCCATGAGCAAGGCCACGGGCGAGACCGAGCACCTCAAGGACATGCTGGTGGGCAACATCCTGGCGGTCAGCTACCACGACGTGGAGAGGACCGCGGCCTTGTACGGCGCCATCGGGCTCTTTCATTACCTCTTCCGCAAGAAGTTCCTGCTCATCTCCACCGACCCCGAGGAGGCCGAGCGCCAGGGCATCAACATCCGCCTGTGGGACTTCCTCTTCTACGCCTCCTTCGGCTTCGTGGTGACC
>DATIWW010000525.1:0-4906 GCA_035519175.1 Terriglobales bacterium | reverse complement strand
GGCGCGCTTGTCCTGGGCTACTCTCAATCGCCCCTGCGGGGCGGGGACGCAGCCGGGCCGGCTGGGCCAGACGGTGGAAGGGCGGGGCTTCAGCCACGCCGTCGCCACGTCCCTACGCGGCGCTTTAGCGCTGGGCTTCCCACCAGGGCCGGAGGCCCGCCTTCGCGCACGCGGCCAAGTCGCCGGCCTCCCTCGACTTCGCTCGCGACAGGTTCCGGGCCGGCGCTTCCACCTGCACAGCCGGGCCGGCTGGGCCAGACGGTGGAAGGGCGGCGCTTCAGCCGCGTGGTCGCCCCGCAGGAAGCAGTGGCTAGCGGCTCGTGGATAGCGAATCGCATCCCGTTGCCCGCGAGGTTGCTAGTGTGCTATCATAGTACTTACTAAGTTGCCTTTCAGATATAGTTGGAGGACGTGGTGACGCAGCAAGTCAGGCGAGAGATCGAAGCACTGTTGAAGAACTTTGGGCGGCAGGGCGAGGGGAAACTGCAGATCCCCCGCCTGGCGGCTCGGGATGACAGGGGTGCGCGTACCGAGGAGCGGGTCGCGAGCCGCGGGGAGCGCGGGCCGCGCATCATCGAGGTGCGGGAGGCGGACCCCAGGGAGCTGGCGCGCGCGCGAGCCCACCGGCAGGCCCAGCGGCGAGAGTGGAACCGAACGATGCGCGCGGCGGGCCTGCGGCTTCCCTTCCCCGAGGACCACGAAGCCATCCACGAGATCCTGGCGCACACCTTGGGACGCATGGTGGGGCACCGCATGATGCCGCGGGACGCGGAGGCCATCGTGCGCCTGTGCCGGCTGATGCTGAGGACCGGTGGATAGCGGGTAGCAAGACGGCAGACGTCAGACGTCAGACAGAGCCAACTGCGGATCCCGCGCCTGGGGCTCGGGATGACCGCCGCGACAAGGTCCTGGCACCGCCCGGACCGCATCCCGGCAGGGCGGCATTCGGGTTCGCCCCGGTGTTCCGTTTCTGGAGCAGGATGCGCTTTTGCCCTTGACATGCGGCCGGCGATGGTATGGTGCGGGGCGCAGACGGGCTCACTAGCCCGCAAGGAGGTCCCTATGGAATCGCCCGAGACGGTCGTGGTCCGCCCCGCCGACTTCCAGTCGGTTTCCCGCAAGCTGGGCCAGTTCATCGCCGAGCTGAAGCCCAATGAGAAAGAGATCATGGCCTGGATGCTGTCGCTGGCGGGAGGGCTGTTCCCCGCTCCCCTGCCGCCGCTGCGCATCCACTACAAGCCCCGGGGCGCCAAGATGCTGGTGCTGGGCGGCGCCGACGGGTTGACCGTGCTCTTCGGGCGCGGCGGCTTCACCCTCATCCCGCCAGAGGGCCCCCTGCCCACCGACTTTCTGGGAGCGGCCCTGGTGCTGGGCGAGAAGATCGTGGAGTAGGAGGAGGGCTCGCTTCTCCGCTCCGCAGGAAGAAGTGGATCGTGGATCGCGGAGCGGCAGGAAAGCCCCGCGAAGGCGCGGGGCTTCCGGGGTTGGGGAGCGGCGAGCGCCGGGAGCGCTATCGGCCGAGATACAGGACGTGGACGTAGATGCCGAGGCGGACGTTGTAGGCCAGGTACCAGCCGGGATCGTCGGGATCCTCGTAGAGGACGATGTCGTCGCGGTCCCAGAGCCAGCCGTTGCAATAGGCCACGTCGGCGGGAGCGACGCCGAAGAAGAAGCCGCCGAACCAGAAGCGGGCCGGGGCGCCACCTTCGATGCGCCACACGTGATGGGCGCCGTACTCGCCGGGAAAGCGGCCGTGCTCCCAGGGATGGTCGAGATGGTAGCGGGGATTGTTGCGGCCCTCCTGGCCCACCCAGCGGTCATGGTCGTTGTCGACGTGGGGAGCGTTGGGGTGGCCGGGGCGGTCGACGAACTTGCGCGTGTCGGGAGGCGGAGGAGTGTTGGGCCCGCCGTGATAGTCGACCTTGGGCGCCACCTGCTTGGAGGCGACCGGGCCGCGAGAGGGAATGTGGCCGCCGCCGACTTCGGGATGGCCGGTGGTGTGCTCGTCGTGGTGCTGGTCGCCGTGCTGGTCGCCATGCTGGCCGGAGCTGTCGTGGTGCTCCTGCGCCAGCGCGAACAGCGACATGGCCAGCAGGGCGAGGAGCACTCCAAGAACTGTCTTCATAGACACCCCCAACGAACACTCTAACCCCGGGCGGGAGGAAAGTCCGTCCCCCGGAGGGAGGAGCCTCGTCCTCGGGCGCGCGGGCAGGCGGCTTTGGCTTGCAACTTGAAAGCTGAAAGCTGAAACTTGTGGGCATGTTGCGTGGACGAACGCGGATTCTGCTGATGATGGCGGCGGTAGTGCTGGTGCTGACACCGGCGCGCGCGCAGGCCAAGAAGCTGGAAGACTCGTCGTTCGTCTATGGCATCTTCGCCGACCATCCCACCTGCGAGCAGGTGGAGCAGCGTCTGGCGGCGGCGCCGCTGCGCCCCGCCGTGCTGCTGAGCGTGGAGAACGGCCAAGGGTTCCTGCTCGACCAGGCGGGCGGCGCCGATCTGCTGCAGTGCGCGCTGCGGAGCCTCGCGGGGGCGGGGCGCACGGCCAAGGCGCTGCTGCTGCAGGACCCCAGCTTCCTGGAGCGCACGGACGAGTCGGCGCGGCGGATGCGGCTGCTGAGCGAGTTCGCCGCCGCTCATCGCAAGCTGCTGGCGGGCGCGGTCATCGACATCGAGCCTTACGTGGAAGAGCGCTGGAGCTGCGCCACCCACGCCGGCAAGCGCGAGATCGGCGGGCGCTACCTCGACCTGCTGCGGCAGTTGAAGGCGGCTTCCGGGACGCTGCCGGTGGAGGCGGCCATCCCCTGGTGGTACGTGCTCAACGACGACATCCCGGAACTGCTGCCGGGGACCATCCTGGGGGCCGCCGACGGCGTCTACTTCATGGTGTACGGCGACGAGGGCGGGCCGGTGGTGGACGGGCAGGCGGAGAAGGTCTTCGACCGCATGCCGGCGGAGAAGCTGGGCACGCGGCGGGGCAAGGTGTACATCGCGCTGGCCACCTACGAGAGCGTGTCGGCGGCGGAACTGGAGGCGGAGCTGGGAGCGGTGCGCGGCCACTACGCCGCGGTGCGCAGCTTCGCCGGCACCGCCGTCTTCCATGCCACCAGCGAGTACAACGCGCCGCTGGTGCGGGTGCTCTCCGGAGTGGTGGCCGACAGCGAGGGCAACGGGCTGGCGGCGGCCCAGGTGGAGTGCTGCGGGGTGAAGGCCGTGACCAACGCCTGCGGCAAGTTCACGCTGAAAGGGATCCCGGAAGAGCGGGCCACGCTGCGCATCAGCAAGGAAGGCTATGCGCCGCGCGCGGTGGAGGTCACGCTGTTCGCGCCCGGGCGCGAGCGCGAACTGCCGCCCATCCTGCTGTCCGCCCAGAAGAAGTGATGCGGCGGCCCCTCAGGCGCCCTTCTTGTGCGGGACGCGGGCGCGCTCCAGGTAGCGCAGGCTGCGCAGGTCCACCCGCACCAGTTCGCCCGGGGCGATGAACAGCGGCACCTGGATGCGGACGCCGTTCTCCAGGGTGGCGGGCTTCCAGGTGCTGTCCTGGCCGGAGTGGGCGGGGGGAGCGGTTTCGGTGATGCGGGCGTCGGCGGTGTCGGGCAGGACCACGCTGATGGGCTGCTCGCCGTAGAACTCCACCGGCAGCAGCGTTCCCGGCTGCAGGAACTGCTCCGCGTCGCCGATGAGCGCGGCCGGGACTTCTACCTGCTCGAAATTCTGCGGGTCCATGAAGGTGGAATGACCGGCCTCGGCGTAGAGGAACTCCAGGCTGCGGCGGGAAAGCTCCAGGTCTTCCAGGCGCTCGTCGGGCCGGAAGTGTGGCTCCCACAGGCGGCCGCTAGCCACGTCGCGCAGCTTCGACTTCACCACCCCGCCCAGCTTGGCGGCGCCGGCCTTGGCTTCCGCCTCCACCACCTTGTAGACGTGGCCCTCGATGCGCAGGGCCATGCCGGCGCGCAACTCGGAGGCGAGGACCATGGCTACCTCTCGAACATAGTCTCACGCTGGGAAGGTCAACTTGCAAGGGGAGCGCACGGTCCGCCTGGAAGCGCACAAAGGTCGAGGCGCTCTTCCTGAGACCCGACACCTGACGGCTGAGGCCTGAGAGCTAGGGTTTGTCCTCCAACTTCGCCCAATGGGAGGAGTTGGGCGAGCAGGGCGTGGTACTGGTGCAGATGTAGAACTGAGTGACCGGGTGCAGCTCCCACACCGACTTGCGCCAGCAGGTGGCCTTGTGGTTGGGCAAGGCGCAATCGTCCTTGGGCACGCGGTGCTCGTTGTCCACCAGGAGCTGGCCCACCGCCTTGACCTGGCGGCCGACGTAACCGGCCAGCAGCGTGTCGTCCCAGGCGGGATGGGACTGGGCGCGGGAGTGCGGCGTCATCTCCACCACCACCCCTTGAGCTTTCAGCGCCGCCTGCTGTTTCTTGGTGAGATGCGCGCCCGACGCCAGTTGCTGGGCGACTGCGGGATCGAAGCCGATGACGATGTGGTAGTCCACGTCGTCCGGGGCAGTGAGCTCGCAGTTGGAGCTCTCCGCGTCCGCAGGCTGCACCAGGTAGAGGTAGCCGGTCAGGGCGTAGATGTTGCCCTCGCCCATCTGCGCGAGCTCGTCGGCGTAGAGGGCGTGGTTGCCGCGGTGAAGAGGCGTCGGCAGGGCGGCGTCAAGCGCGGCGACGTCGCTCTCGTCCAGCACCTTGACCGGTGGCAGCGCGGGATCGGGGAGCTGGTTCTTCACCAGGTTGAGATAGGCGTCGTAGTTGGGGCGGTCGGAGTCGCTGCAGCCGGCGGCATAGTTGGTGTGGCACTGCTGAGAGTCGTCGACCTGGGCGCAGCTCTCCGGCTGGGCCTTGCCGGCCTTGGCGACCAGGGCCTTCTGGCCGGCGGAGAGATCATGAGGCGGCGGTGC
>DATIWW010000524.1:0-3007 GCA_035519175.1 Terriglobales bacterium | reverse complement strand
GTGCGTGACGAAAATGTTGGCGGGCTTAATGTCCCTGTGAACGATCCCTTGCGAGTGAGCGGCGTCCAGCCCTTCGGCTACATCGATGGCAATGCCCAGGAGCCGTTGGACTTCGATGGAACGTCCGCCTATCAGTTGCTTGAGGGTCTTGCCTTCCAGACACTCCATGGCGATGAAAGCCCTGCCGGATTCCTGACCGATATCGTGGATCGTGCAAATGTTAGGGTGATTCAGCGCCGAAGCCGCCTGTGCTTCTCTCCGGAAGCGAGCCAACGCCTGCGGGTCCTTGCCGACGTCATCGGGCAGGAACTTCAGAGCGACGAAGCGGCGAAGACGGACGTCCTCGGCCTTATACACCACACCCATCCCGCCGCCGCCCAGTTGTTCCACGATGCGGTAGTGAGAAATCGTCTGGCCAATCAAAGACGGGGGCCCCGGCATGGGCGGCTATCGTAGTTTGCGCCGGAACCCACGTCAAGGAAAGGACATAAGTTCCGTGCGGCCATCATGGGAGTGGTCATCTATTTCCTGGTGCGGGAGGGGAAGGCATTTCAGAAGAGAGTACTCAGTACCTAGTGCTCAGTACCCAGAGGGAAACTGGCGGAGAGGGAGGGATTCGAACCCCCGATACCCTTTCAGGTATGGCCGCTTTCGAGGCGGCTCGTTTCAACCGCTCACGCACCTCTCCGCGTCAAGAACAGTAGTTAGTAGCGAGTAGTTAGTAGTTAGCGGGAGCCTCCGCAAAAACAACTGCTGAAACCTCGTAATCAATCCTCCGAGCGACTTACTTAAGTGCGCGGGGCGGCGCGGCGCTCGCGGAAAAAAGCCTGCAAGAGCTCGGCGCAGCGGCCTCCCAATACGCCCCAGGTGACGTCCATGCGGTGGTTCAGGCTGGGATGGTTGAGAACCTGGAGGACGGAATGGACCGCGCCCGCCTTAGGGTCCTCGGCGCCGTAAACCAGGCGCTTGAGCCGCGCGTGCACCAGCGCGCCCGCGCACATGGCGCACGGCTCGATGGTAACAAACATCTCGCACTGCTCCAAGCGGTGGTTGCCCAGGGCCTGGCCGGCCTGACGCAGGGCCAGGATCTCGGCGTGGGCGGCGGGATCGTGGTCGGTGAGGTTGCGGTTGGAGCCGCGGCCGACGATGCGGCCGTCGGCGACCACCACCGCGCCCACCGGCACCTCGCCCGCGGCCTGGGCGCGCAGCGCCTCGCGCAGGGCTTCTTCCATCCAGAGTTCGTCGGGGGACATTGGCAGAGTCATTGTAATCGGGCGATCGGGTGATCGGGGATCGGAACTGCAGATCCCTCGCTGCGCGCACCCTCCAGCCTCGCCTGCGCTCGGCCGTCGGTCGCGCTCCGCTCGGGATGACAAGCGTGAAACGTGATACTTGAAAACGTGAAACCGGGTCATCCCGCGGGCTGCTGCTGGGTCATGCAGTGGATGGTGCCCAGGCCCCAGACCAAATCCAGGCAGTGGATGCCCACCACCTGGCGGCCGGGGAAGAGGCCGGAGAGCAAGCTGAGGGCGAGGCGGTCGTTGGGGTCGTCGAAGGTGGGGACGAGCACGAGGCGGTTGGCGATGTAGAAGTTGGCGTAGCTGGCGGGCAGGCGCTGGCCGCGGAAGACGACGGGCGCGGGCATGGGCAACTCGACCACATGCAGGCGGCGCCCGGAGGTGTCGGTGGCAGCACGCAGGCGGCGCAGGTTGACCTGTAGGGGCGCGTAGTTGGGGTCGCGGCGGTCGCGCTCAACGGCGGCGACCACGGTCGAGGGCGAGACGAAGCGGGCCATGTCGTCCACGTGGCCGTGGGTGTCGTCGCCCGCGATGCCGCGCTGCAGCCAGATGACCTTGCTCACGCCCAAGTAGTCGGCAAACACTCTCTCCAGGCCGTGGCGGCTGAGGCCGGGGTTACGCTGCTGGGTGCGGGAGAGCTGGCACTCCTCGGTGGTGAGCAGGAGGCCGCGGCCGTTGACGTCGATGGAACCGCCTTCGAGCACCACGGGACGCAGCTTGCCGGCGCTCTCGGCGGTGGGGAACCAGGCGGGCACCTTCATGAAGCGGACAATGCGGCGGGCGGCGGCCTCGTCCTTGCGCCAGTCGGGATACTTGGCCCAGGCATTGAAACGCCACTTGGTGAGGGCCACGCGGCGTCCGTTCACCAGGAAGATGGGGCAGGAGTCGCGAGTCCAGCCGCGGTTGGTGGGGAAGCGGTGGAAGCGGAGCCGCGCGAGCGGGACGCTGGAGCGCTCCAGCACCTGGCGGGCGCGGCGCTGGTGGGCGGCGTCGTTCACCAGGAGGTGCACGCGCTCGACGCGGGCGAGGTGGCGCACGATCTCGGCATAGACCCAGGGGATGGCCTCGAACTTGCCGGGCCAGTCGGTGCGGTTGTGCGGCCAGGCCAGCCAGGTGGCGGCGTGGGGCTCCCACTCGGCAGGCATGCGATAGCCAGCCGCGGCAGGATATCGGGCGATCGGGTGATCGGGTGATCGGGTCATCGAAGAGTGGCTAGTCGTCAATCATGCGGCTGGTGATGGGGCCGTAGGCGTCGATGCGGCGGTCGCGCAGGAAGGGCCAGTTGCGGCGGACGTCCTCCAGCTTGGCCAGGTCTACCTCGGCGAGCAGAATCTCTTCGCGGTCGTGGGAGGCTTCGGCGATGACGGCGCCGAAGGGATCGGAGACGAAGGAGCCGCCCCAGAACTCCAGGCCGGGCCCGGGGGCGGCGTTGCCCAGGATGTCGCCGGTCTCGTGGCCGACGCGGTTGACCACGGCCACGTACACGCCGTTGGCGATGGCGTGGGCGCGTTGGATGGTGCGCCAGGCGTCGTGCTGGCCGCGGCCGAACTCCTGCTTTTCCGCCGGGTGCCAGCCGATGGCCGTGGGATAGAAGAGGACGTTAGCGCCCTGCAGCGCGGTGAGGCGCGCGCCCTCGGGATACCACTGGTCCCAGCAGACCAGGGCGCCGAGCTTGCCGCAGCGCGTGGAGAAGGCGCGGAAGCCCAGGT
>DATIWW010000523.1:0-6405 GCA_035519175.1 Terriglobales bacterium | reverse complement strand
GGAAAGCCTCGCAATGTGGAGACAACCCCCGCGGAGCGCGTGCTTGCCCAGCTTTGCCAGCAGGGCCTTCTCGGCCGAAGCCATGTTGTAGACGACGCTGGCGGCCTGGCGCGGCGAGAAGCAGAGGAGAGGCATGTCGCCTTCGCGGCCGCTGGCGTAGCGGTAGTGGTAGCTGCCGAAGCCGACGATGGATGTCCCCCACATCCTGGGCTCCTGGCGCGACACCGATTGCATGAGCTTCACCAGCGCCCTGGCGTCGGCACGGCGAGCCTGGGGCAGCGCATCGAGGAAGCTGTCCACGCCGGCTTGGGTGGCCTTGGTCTTGTTTTCCGACATGCTCTCTCCCTTGGTGGATGCGGAAGGGTAACAGATCCCGGCAACGCCTGATAAGGGGAGTTGCCGGCAGTCGGCCCCGGAATCGTTCGCGCCAGGGGCTTCGCCCGCTCCCGGCAGCTTCTCCTCTTCGTGCTAGACTCGGCTCGCCATGAACACCAGGTGGCGGAGAACGTGGATGCTGGCCGGGCTGGCCGTGTGGCTGGGATGCTGCGGGTGCCGGTCGGAGCCCAAAGCCATCCCGGTGCGCACCCGGGTGAGCGTCGGCAAGGTCCTGGCGAATGAGATCCCCATCCGCTTCTACGCCAACGGCCGCGAGATCAAGGAGGTCCATGTCGACGAGACCCCAGGGGCCGAGGCCTGGATCTTCGAGGCCGATGGCAGCGCGCAGGGCGCCATCTACACCCAGCCCTCGGTGGTGGCCCAGGTCTTGACCCCGTGCGGCTGGCGGGAGGTCGCCCTGCAGCCGGCTACGATCATGGTGCGGGAGTACTCCCCCACCGTTCCCGAAGAGCACGCGGAGTACTACTACCCGTCGTCCTACACGGAGCAGGTGTTCTGGTTCTGGGTGGACAATCGCGACGGCGACGAAGCCGAGGTGCGCCTGGGGCAGGCGGCCTATCGTCTGCCCGCCCACAAGGCGACGCAGATCATGTCCTACCTGCCGGTCTGCCCGGAAGGCGGCGTGGTGCGCTTCGACGGCCAGGAGATGGGGAGCGTCTCGAGGGAGCAACTTGCCTCCCGCGGGCCGGCGCAGCCCACGCTGTTCATCGATCCCACCGGCAAGCGCTGCTACAACCACCGCAACGTCCATTACCAGGCCGAGGAGCTGGGCCCCTTCACCCAGGCCAAGCCTACACGGCTCTCGGGCCAGCGCCTCTACGTGTTGCCCGACCGGGTGACCTACATGCTGGAGGCGGCGCCTTCCCAAGAGATGAGCACCTCCGACGAGTTGACCAAGGATGTGGCGGAACTGACGGACACACGCTGCCGCTAGGCCCGCGCGGCTTCAGAACTTGCCGGTGCTCACTCGGACCCTGGCCAGGGATGCCGGCCCGGAGCGCAAGTCCGCACCCTACGTTCGGAGGCGGGCGTCTCTCTCGTTGACTTGCTCGCAAGCCCCGCCCTAAGATGGCCGGACTTCCCCGGTGGGCAGCGATTCGATCATCGGCAAGACCATTTCCCACTACCGCGTCCTGGACAAGCTGGGACACGGTGGCATGGGGGTAGTGTATCGCGCTGAAGACGTGCGTCTGGGGCGCGAGGTCGCGCTCAAGTTTCTTCCCGAAACCCTGGCCGACGACCCCCAGGCCCTGGAGCGCTTCCAGCGCGAGGCCCGCGCCGCCTCCGCCCTCAATCATCCCGGCATCTGCACCATCTACGATGTCGGCCAGGAGGCCGGGCGCTCCTTCATCGCCATGGAGCTGCTGGAGGGACGCACGCTGCAGCAGCGCATCGGCGCCCGCGCCCTCCCCAATCCGGAGATCCTGGAGCTGGGGGTGCAGCTCGCCGATGCCCTCGATGCCGCCCATGCCAAGGGCATCGTCCATCGCGACATCAAGCCCTCCAACATCTTCCTCACCGAGCGCGGCCAGGCCAAGGTCCTCGACTTCGGCCTGGCCAGCAAGACCCGCAAGAGGCAGAAAGCGCCCGCAGGCTCTGCCCTGGCCACCGCCAGCCTGCCCGAGGAGAGTCTCACCAGCCCCGGAACCGCCCTGGGGACGGTGGCCTACATGTCGCCGGAGCAGGCGCGCGGCGAGGAACTGGACGCGCGCACCGATCTGTTCTCCTTCGGCGCCGTGCTCTACGAGATGTCCACGGGGCGTGCGCCCTTTGCCGGCACTACCAGCGCGCTCATCTTCGACGCCATCCTGCGCCAGGAGCCGGTCTCCCCCGTGCGCCTGAACCCCGACCTGCTGCCCGGCCTGGAGCACATCATCGGCAAGGCGCTGGAGAAGGACCGCGAGGTGCGCTACCAGTCGGCGGCGGAATTGCGCGCCGACCTCAAGCGCCTGCGCCGCGACTCCGAGTCCGGCAAGGTTCCAGCCGTCACCGCCCGGTCCCGTCGCCTGGGCCTCTACGCGGGAGTGACGGTGGTGCTCCTGGCGGCCATGGTGCTCGCGATCTACCTCTCGCGTCGCGCGGGGAAGCCCGTGGTCTCGTCCACGGAGTGGGTGCAGCTCACCGACTACCCCGACTCCGCCACTTCTCCCGCGCTCTCTCCCGACGGCCGCATGCTCGCCTTCATCCGCGGTCCGGACACCTTCTATGGCCCCGGGCAGGTCTACGTGAAGCTCCTGCCGGACGGCGAGCCGGTGCAGCTCACCCGCGACGACAGCTTCAAGATGAGCCCGCAGTTCTCACCGGATGGTTCGCGCATCGACTACACCGTCGCCCCTACGTTCGACACCTGGGAAGTTCCTGTGCTGGGCGGGGAGCCGCGGCTGCTGCTGCCCAACGCCAGCGGCCTCACCTGGATCGATCCCCAGCACATCCTCTTCTCGGAGATCAAACAGGGCATCCACATGGCCCTGGAGACGGCGGAGCAGAGCCGCGCTGGGGAGCGCGACGTGTACGTCCCGCCGCGGGAGCGCGGCATGGCCCATCGCTCCGCACTCTCTCCCGACCGTCGCTCAGTGCTGCTGGTAGAGATGGACAATGGCGGCTTCCTACCCTGCCGGGTCGTCCCCTTCGACGGCAGCTCGCCGGGCCAGCGCATCGGTCCCCCCGGGGGGGCCTGCGGCAACGTGGCCTGGTCGCCCGACGGCAAGTGGATGTACTTCAGCTCCCGCGCCGGCGACCGCTCGCACATCTGGCGGCAGGCTTATCCGGAGGGCACTCCCGAGCAGGTGACCGCCGGCGCCACCAGTGAGGAAGGCATCGCCATGGCCCCCGACGGGCGCTCCTTCATCACCTCCGTCGGCCTGACCACGAGCACGGTGTGGGTGCACGACGCCAAGGGCGAACGCCAGATCTCATCCGAGGGTTCGGCTGGGTCTCCCGCCTTCTCCCCGGACGGCAAGCTGCTCTACTACCTGGTGGAGCAGCCCGGACGTCTGGGGACGCCCGCCACCACCGCGCTCATGGTGAGCGATCTGCAGAGCGGGCACAGCGAGCCGGCCCTCCCCGGGGTTTCCATGAACACATTCACCCTCTCCCCGGATGGCCGGCAGATCGTCTTCGCCGCCACATCGTCTTCCGGCCAGAGCCGGTTGTGGATCGCCTCGCTCGACCGCCGCCATCCTCCGCGCCCGTTCCCTTCCTCGGTGAGCGAGGACGAGCCGGCCTTCGGCCCGGGAGGCGAGATCTACTTCCGCGCGGCCGAAGGCAGGAACAACTTCCTCTACCGCATCAAGGAGGATGGCAGCGGGCGCGAAAAAGTCTTTCCCTACCCCATGGTGGAGTTCGGGGGCGTCTCTGGCGACGGCCAGTGGATCACCGGCTACCAAGGCGGGGAGGAGGCGGAGGAGAGCCGCCCCGTCCAGGCCTACCCCATCGCGGGCGGCGCGCCGGTTGACCTGTGCAGGATCTGCTCAGCGCGTTGGAATGCCGGAGGCCGGTTCCTATCCCTTCTCCTCTTCAACGAGAACAAGGGCATCGTGCTCCCGGTTCCTACGGGTAAGGTCTTGCCCGCTCTTCCCAAGGGGGGCATCGGTTCGATCAGGGACGTGCCTTCCGGGAGGGGCGTCGTGATCCTCGATGCAGAGGTTAATGCCAGCCCCCTACCCGGTGTCTATGCCTTCACCCGGGAGACCGTCCAGCGCAACCTCTACCGCATCCCCTTGCCGTGAGGTCCTGATGCCGGCCCGCCACAGCCGAGCCACCATCGTCAGCGTCGCCGTGGTCTCCATCGGGCTGGCGGCGCTGCTGCATGAAGGCCTGGGCCACGGCGTGACCGCGTGGCTGCGCGGCGACCTGGTCACCGAACTCACCAGCAATCATCTCTCTTCGCTGCGCCCCGACCGCATGGTCGAAGCCGGCGGCACCATCGTCAATCTGATCATCGGAGCCATCTGCCTCGCGCTATCGCATGGGGCCGGCAAGCGCGCCGACGCGCGATACTTCCTCTGGTTCTTCGCGGCGGTCAATCTGCTGCAGGGCGCAGGCTACTTCCTGTTCTCGGGCCTCTTCGGCGTGGGCGACTGGAACGCTGTGATCGCGGGCCTGGCGCACCCGGCGGCCCTGCGCGCCGCGATGGCCCTGTTGGGCGCGGTGCTCTACGTCGTGTGCGTGCGCCGGCTCGCGGTCGCCCTTCGTCCCTTCGTGGCCACGCACGCCGAATACAATACCCTGGCCCGGCTGCCCTACCTGGCCGCCTGCGTCTTCTACTGCATCGCCGGGGCCTTCGACCCGTTGGGGGTCCGGCTGCTCCTGCTCTCCACCATCCCGGCAGCTTTCGGGGGCATCTCCGGCCTGCTCTGGGCCGACGTGTTCCTGCCCCGGACCACGCCGACGCAGCCGCTGGCGATCAAGGCCAGCTCCGCGTGGGTGTGGACCGCCATCGTCTTCGGCGGCGCCTTCGTTGTGGTTCTGGGCCGCGGCATCGAATTCAAACCTTAGCCCGGGAGGGAAGAGAAAGGGGACGGCGGTGGCCGTCCCCTCGTGGTTTACAGGCCGGGATTGGCGGGGGCGGCGGCCGGCTTCTCGAAGACCTTGGGATCGATGGTGGGGTTGACCTGGATCTCCTTGACCTCGATGCTGCGCACCACCTGGCCGTTCTGGCTGACGCTGACCCTGAAGGGGAAGGTGATGCCGTCCACCGTCTTCCAATCGGAGTAGTCGGCCACCTCCTCGGCGGGGCCGGCCATGCCCACGGTGTGGTAGACGGAGCGCAGCACGTGGCCGGTGGCCGGGTCGACGTACCAGCGGAAGGCATTGCCGCCGGTATCGACGTTGAGGACGGCGGCCTGGATGTCGCCGACCTTCTCCGAGCCCGCCGCCGCGAAGACGAAGCCAGGATCGGCGGCGTGCTGGGCAACGAAGAGGGCGTCGCGGTGGAGGCCCTTCATCTGCTCCGCCTGGCGGGCCGGGGGGATGTCCTGCGTCTGTCCCCCCATGCTGACGAAGGCCGCCGCCGGAGAGATGACCACGGTCTGCTCGCCGCCCGGGGTCTGGAGCTTGACGGCGGTGCGGTCGGGATACTGGGTCTGGTTCTCGGCCGCCAGCGTGAATTCGCCTTGCGGCGTTTTCAGAGTCAGGCTGGAGGCCACGCGCACGCTCTTGACCGCCTGCACCTTGGCCTCGCCGCCCAGGGCCTCGACCACCTTGGCGATGAGCGCCTTGCCCTCGGGATTGGAGGCGGCGGGCGCGGCCTCGGCAGGCTGGGCGCCGGGCGCGTTCTCGGGAATGGTGATGTCGAGCGTGGTCACCTTGCCGAAGGTGGAGAGGGGCTTGTCGAAGTCGGCCTGCTTGCCCACCACCAGCAGCGCCATCTGCTCGGGGTGGATGTACTTCTTGGCCACGCGCTCGACGTCGGCGCGCGTGACCTTCTCGATGCCGGCGCGGTAGCGCTCCAGGGTGTCGGCGGGATAGCCGTAAAACTCGTAGTTCATGCGCTCGCGCAGGATCTTGTCGGGGGAATCGAGGTTGAAGACGAAGGTGTTGAGCAGCGCGTCCTTGCCGTACTGCAACTCGGAGTCGGAGGGCGGGTCGGTCTTCATCTTGTTCAGCTCGTCGATCAGCCCCTGGGCAGCCTCGGCGGTGGTCTGGCTCTTGGTGCCGATGCCGACCGCGAAGACGCCGGGATGGTCGTAGGCCGCGGTCAGGCCGCCGCCCACGGAGTAAGCCAGGCCGCGCTTGGAGCGCAGCTCGTTGAAGAGCCGCGAGGCGAAGCCGAAGCCCAGGATCTGGTTCATGACCTCGACGGCGTAGTAGTCGGGGTTGTCGCGGCGGATGCCCAGCGAGACCATGCGGATCTCGCTCTGGTTGACGTCTTCCTTGTTGGCGAAGTAGACGCCGGGTTGGGTGGGCGGAAAGTCGATCTTGGCTTCCTCCGCCGCCGGGCCCTTGGGCCAGGAGTCGAAGGCCTGGCGCAGTTTGGCCTCCATCTGCCTGGCGTCGAAGTCGCCCACG
>DATIWW010000522.1:0-3850 GCA_035519175.1 Terriglobales bacterium | reverse complement strand
GCGGCGCTCGCGCACCAACCAGCGCTCCATCGTCTTTGCCATCCTGACCGGCAACATGAGCGTGCGCCAGGCCTTCGAGCTGGGCGCCAATTTCGTCCTCTACAAGCCGGTTTCGGTGGAGCGCGCCAAGCGCAGCCTGCGCGCCGCCCACGGCATGATGATGCGGGAGCGCCGCCGCCACTTCCGCCACCCCATGGATTCGCGGGTGTACCTGAGCTTTGAGAGGGTCAAGGACCTGCAGGCCACCATCCTCGACCTGAGCTCCGGCGGCATGGCCATCAAGACCATGGAGCCCCTGGCGCTGCGCCACGAGGTCCACCTGCGCTTCGCCCTGCCCGGCAACACCAGTTTCCTGGAAGGCGAGGGTCAGGTGGCCTGGGTGGACGCCTTCGGGCGGGCGGGATTGCAGTTCACCATCCTGCCTCCGGATTCGCAGTCCGAGCTGGAGAAGTGGCTGCTGGCCCGGGCCACCATCACCCAGGCCGAGGACGCCTTGGTGGGCGCCAAGCCGGCGGAACCCAGGCCGGTGGAAAACCCGCCGCCGGTGCCGATGGTCCCGGCAGAGGAACCCACCCCCGAACTGCCCTCCGCCTTGCAGGGAGAGCTGGAGATCGAGGTGGTGTCGCCGGAGGCGCCCGCTCTCGCCCACCGGCGCTGGCGCGAGGACAAGTCTCGCACCGTGCTGCGGGGCGAGACCGAGGGCCGCATCCTGGCGGCCGTCATCCGCGCCGGCAAGGTGGTGGTGGTGCGCGGCCGCTGCGAGGACCTGAGCGAGGAGGGCCTGGGAGGAGAGATGGAGGGCGAGTTCCTGCTGGGGGATCCGGTGCTGCTGCAGCTCACCCTGCCGCACTCGGAAGAGCCGCTGCGCATGCACGCGGAAGTCCGCCACCGCACCGAGAACTACTACGGCTTCGAGTTCGTGGCGCTGGACGCGGCGCAACGCCGCGTCATCCGCCGCTTCTGCGACGCGCTGCCGGTGCGGGGGTAGGCCCGGAAGCCCTGGTTACGGGTCCCACACCTGGACGCTGTAGCCCTGCTTGCGCGCCTTGTCCTGCGTGTCCTGGAGCTTCTGCTGCGCCGCCGCGAGCTGCGACTGGGTGCGGGCCAGGTCGAGCGCGGCCTGGCGTTTGCCCTCACAGCGCTCGGGCTCGCTGGCGCACAGTTGCGGCGTGAGCGGGGCGGGCGTGGCCAGGTTGGCGCGCTCGCCGGCGACCTGCTGCAGACGGTCGAGATGCTGCTGCAGCCGGGCCACCTGCTGCTTCTGCTGCAGGATCTGGGCGCGCAGCTTCTGCGCTGGCGCATCCAGCTTCTGCTGCCCGCCCGCCGGACCTTTTCCGGAGGCCGGAGTGTCGCCGGCCGCGCCGGCGGCGGGCGCGGCTGTACCGCCCAGGTCTTCGTTGGTGTAAACCCTGGCGTGATCGCTGCTGCCCGTCTTGGCCTGCTGGTTGGCGCGCGCCGCGTTGGCCACCGACTGGCCGGTCGCCATCTGCGCCGCCGCGGGGCCGGCCGTCCAGGTCGCCATCCCTGCCAGGGCAAGGAACCAATAGCACTTGATCTTCACCGATGTTTCCCCCGATCGTGCGGCTGATTTTACCCCCGTTGGAGTTCCCTGGGAGCGTCGAGGGGGATAACCAAAGTACCCACTCGAGGGGGCGGGACGGCTTGTCCTTCCGATTCAAGTATCGCTTCAACGATGCTGTGGGATGTGGCTGGTTCTGCTGCTTCTGCACGGCGGGCAAAGCCTGGGAGCCTGGGTGCATCTAAATGTCCATAACGGCCACTCGTCCCAGGAGACCGTGCATGAAAAGCAGATGCTCCCTCTTCATCGCGGCGGCCGCGATGCTGGCGCTGGTGCTGGCGACCGGCTGCGCGCGTGCTTCCGGCGACTCCCAACTTGCCAGCGACGTGCAGGGCAAGCTGGCTACCGATGCCCGCGTCAGCAGCCAGCGCATGCAGGTGCTGGCCAAGGACGGCATCGTGACCCTGAACGGAACCGTGAGCAGCGACAGCGAGCGCTTGACCGCCTCCGACGACGCCGCCCTGGTTCCGGGTGTGAGGACGGTCATCAACAACCTGCAGGTGCAACCCGTGAGCGAGGAGACCGCGGTCGCGGCGCTCCCCAGACGGCCCGAAGAGCCGGCCCGGCCCCGCTTGCGCCGGGCGGCGGCTCGCGCCGCCGAAGCCGGCCCGCCGCAGGAGCCGGCCGCGCCGGCCGCGCAACCGGCGCCCGAGCCGCCTCCGCCGGCCAACCCGGCGGCCCCGCCACCTGCTCCCGCGCCCCCTGTTCCTGAGCCGGTGACCATCCCTGCGGGCACGACCCTCTACGTTCGCATGCTGAATGGCATCGACTCAGAGAAGAACACCGTGGGCGATACCTTCCGCGCCAACCTGGATTCCCCCCTGGAGGTGGACGGCCGGGTGGTGGTGCCGGCGGGCGCCGAGGTGATCGGGCGGGTGGCCGAGGACAAGAGCGCCGGGCACTTCGCGGGAAAGTCACAAATCGCCCTGGAACTGACCCGGGTGAGCTTCCACGGCCACGCCTATACCCTGGTCACCGACCAGTACACGCGCGAGGGTAACTCCCGCGGCAAGCGCACCGCCGCCACCATCGGGGGCGGCGCCGTTCTGGGGGCGGTGATCGGGGCCATCGCGGGCGGCGGCAAGGGCGCCGCCATCGGCTCAGTGGCGGGCGCCGGCGCCGGCACCGCCGTGCAGGGCGCGACCAAGGGCCAGCAGGTCAAGGTGGATGCCGAGGCGGTACTCGCCTTCCGCCTGCAGGAACCGGTGGCAGTGCGGCCCTGGTCGCACAGCGAGCGGCGCGCGCCGGACTCCGGCGAGCCCCCGCAGTAGGCGGCGCGATACAATCCGGGCCGGACGCGACTGGGTCCGGCCCTGTTCTTCTTACCCGGCCCGCGCCACACGTCCATGCCCAAGATCACGGCCCTGCTGCACACCTTCGACGACGCTGCCCGCCTGGGGCGAGCGCTGGACTCGTTGCGTCCGTGCGACCAGATCCTGGTGGTGGACCACGCTTCCCGCGACGCCACCCGCAAGGTGGCACGCCAGCACGGCGCGCAGGTGATCCGCGCGGTGCCCGGAGTGGAGGGCGGCGCCTACGCCATCGACGCCGACCACGATTGGATCCTCTGCCTGCTGCCCTCGGAGGCGCTGAGCGAGGCCCTGGAGGCTTCGCTGCTGGAGTGGAAACAGGGCGATCCCGACGAGTTCCTGGGATTCGCGGTGAACCTGCGCGAGGAGACGGAGGACGGCTGGCGCAATCTTCCGCCGGAGACGCGTTTGGTCAATCGCACGGTTGTGGTGTGGGACGGGCCCCTGCCTCCCCCTGGCAGCTTCACCCACGCTCTGGCCGGCGACCTGCTGTGCTTCCGCAATCCGTGAGGGCCCCGCCACGCCGGAAACCTGCCGCGGCGACATATAATGGCCCCACCCCGAGACTCGACGACCTAAGTGCACCTGGGCGACCCCATCCTCGCCATCGTGATCTTCCTCTTCGGACTGGCGTTCGGGAGCTTCCTGAACGTGTGTATCTACCGGCTGCCGCTGCGTGCCTTCACGGACGAGGAGCTGGCGACGCGCGGCCTCGAGCGCCGGAACCTCTCCGTGGTCAGCCCGGGCTCGGCCTGCCCCCACTGCAAGACGCCCATCCGCTTCTACGACAACGTGCCGGTCGTGAGCTGGGTGGTGCTGGGCGGACGCTGCCGCCAGTGTCATGCCCCCATCACCCCCCGCTACCTGGTGGTGGAGGTGCTCACCGCGCTGCTCTTCCTGGCCTGCTACGCGCGCTTCGAGACCACCTGGCTCACGCTGAAGTTCTGCGTCTTCTGCTTCC
>DATIWW010000521.1:0-6197 GCA_035519175.1 Terriglobales bacterium | reverse complement strand
CCCGCGTCTACCAGGAATTCCAGCCAGAAAGCTCTCTCGTCAGCTTCCTCAACCACCACTCCCATGCGGGCCACGAACTCGGAACGCGAGCGGAACCGGCACACGGCACGGGAGTTGGCCGCCACCGAACTGCTGCAACGTAGAAGCTGCCGGCCGAGGATGCGCGCCTCCTCGGTGCGCGGAAGCGCCCGGCCTAGCCTGAACACGCGCAACGCAAGCTCCTTGGAGCGCTTCTTCCACTCCTCCGCCTGATGCACAAGTGCCTCCTTGCAGGCCGGGATTCTAGACGGCCGGCGACCATCCAGGCTGTGACAAATCGATAAATGAATAAATCAATAAAGCAACAATCCCGCTCATCGGCGGTTGTCCGTCTGCGGCTCAGGATGGATCAACACGCGAAACAGCTCCGGCGCCTCCTGTTTGAAGCGGATCTCCAGCTCGGTCATGACGTCGTGCACGCGGGTGAGCGGCATCTCGTCCGAGAGCGTGCAGTGGCAGGAAAAATAGAGCCGGTCGCGGATCCTCTTGAAGATCAGCTCGTGGGTATCGATGACCTCGGGAAACTCCGTGGCGATGCGCTTCAGCCGCTTCTCCAGCGCGGGCTCGCTCACCACGGGCGCCCCCGTCTCGATGGTGCTGGGCTCGTTCTCGATGTGGGTGAGGATGGAGGAAGTCTCCGGCACCTCCTCCTGGATCTCGGCCTCCAGGCGCGTGACCACGTCGTGCGCCTGCTTGAGCAGCAGGTTTTCGTCCAGCTCGAGGTGCTGCTCCACGTGCAGGCGGCCGCCCAGGTCCTGCACGCTGATGTCGTGGACGTTGAGGTTGGAGCGCGTGGCCACCGCGCGGATGCGGTCGAAGATGCTCTCCCGGCCGCTGGCGCGCGGGATGGAGTGCACCACCACGTCGGCGTCGGGCAGCACGCGGCGCACCGCGTCGGTCACGGCCGCCACCACCTGGCCCGAGCGTTGGAAGGTGACGTTGCGGGAGAGCCCGATGCTGAGGTCGGCGAAGTAGCGGGGGCCGGCACGGCGGATACGTGCCCGGTCCACCTCCAGCACCCCCTCCACCGCGCTGACCTGGTCGATCAAGCGGGCGCGCACGTCCGAGGGGGCCGCGTCCAGCAGCGCGTCGATGGTCTGCCGCGCCAGCCGCGAACTCACCCACATCACCACCCCGGCCACCGCCAGCGCTGCCACCGAATCGGCCTGGCGCAGCCAGTTCAGCTCGAAGTAGCGGCCTACCAGCACCAGCCCCAGACCCAGGATCACCACCGCGCTGGAGTAGATGTCGGTGGAGAAGTGCAGGGCGTCGGCGGCCAAGGCCTGGCTGTTGTAGCGGTCGGCGATGCGCTTGAGCGCGCGCGAGCGCCAGAAGTCCACCCCGATGGAGACGAACATCACCAGGAAGGCGGCCAGGGTGGGCTCCACGTGGAAGGGCAGGCGGCCCAGCAGCCGCCGCACCGCCTCCCAGATGATCCACAGGCAGGTGGCCAGCAGCAGCCCCGTCTCCAGGAAGGCGGAGAAGTTCTCGAACTTGCCGTGGCCGTAAGTGTGGTCGGCGTCGGCGGGCTTGTCGGAGACGCGGATGGAGAGCAGGGTGATGACCGCCGCGATCAGGTCCAGGCTGGAGTGCAGCGCCTCCGAGAGGATGCCCAGGCTGCCGGTGGAGACGCCCACCGCGAACTTCAGCGCGGTGATGCCCACCGCCGCGAAGACGGAGTTGCGCGCCACCGCGCGCTTCTCCGAGCGCATGGCCTCGGCGTTCATGACCTGGGAAGGCGCAGCCATCTCCCGGCCATTATCGCCGCTCGCGGGTGGAGCTGGGAATGGCTTTCGAGCCCGGAGGCGTGGGCGCTCCCCCGCCGGCCCCTGCAAGCGCGGCGCCGCCGCGTGTGCTAGCATCTTGGATTCGCGCTTCAACTCCGGAGGCTTCGATCCCATGCGGTCTCTCGCTCTGCTCGTCTTGCTCTGTGCCACCCTGGCTGCGGCCCAGGGGGCGCCTGCCGCCCCGCCGCAGCAACCCGCGGCGCCCGCTACCGTCGCCCCCGACACTCCCGTCATCACCATCGAGGGCTACTGCCCGGCCACCGAATCCGGCAAGGTGCAGTTGCAGAACGCCTTGGCGCCGCCCTGCCGCACCGTGGTCACGCGCGAGCAGTTCGAGCGCCTGGCCAAGGCCATCAGTCCTGAGGCCAAACCCGCCGACATGACCCGCTTTGCCCACGCCTACGCGCAGTACCTGGTCGCCGGCAACGACGCCATCAAGCTGGGTCTCGACCGGAGCCCCGAGACGGCCATGCTCATGGACTACCTGCGGCTGCAGGCTCTCTCCACCGTGCTCCAGCACCACTACCAGGACGAGGTCAAGAACATCTCCGACGCCGAGCTGCAGGGCTACTACAACGACAACGTCGCCCAGTTCGAGGAGGTCCAGTTGGAGCGCCTCTACGTCCCCAAGACGGTGAACGGCCAGAAGCAGGATGATGCCGAGGTGAAGGCCAAAGCCGAAGCCCTGCGGGCGCGCGCCGCCGCCGGCGAGGCCTTCGATACCTTGCAGAAGGAAGCCTGGGGCGCGAACCCGCAGGCGCCCCCGACCACCAAGGTCGGGCCCCTGCGCCGCGGCGCCATGCCCACTCCGCTGGAGAACCAGATCTTCGCCCTCAAGGTGGGCGACATCAGTCCCGTCCTGGACGAGCAGCCGGGGTACTACATCATCCGCATGGTCGGGCGCCGCACCCTGCCCTTCGCCGACGTGAAGGACCAGATCCATGACCAACTGGAGAAGAAGAAACTCGCCGACCTGATGCGGGGGGTCCTGGAGCTGAAGCCGGTCCTCAACCCGTCCTACTTCACCACGCCGACGCCACAGCGATAGCGGATGGAGGGCGAGCGCACCACCGTCCTGGTGACGGGCGTGGCCGGTAACCTGGGCTGTCGCTTGCTGCCACAACTCTCTGAGTTCCGGGTGGTGGGCGTGGACATGGCCGCGCCCCCTGAGAACCTGCAGCGCTTCCAGCAGATGGATCTGGGCGAGGAGCGCTCCTGCGAAGAACTGGTGGCCCTGCTGCGGGAGAGCCGCGCTGCCGCCGTCGTCCACCTGGCCTTCGTCATCGATCCGCAGCGCACCGGGGTACTCGACCGCGAGCGCATGTGGCAGATCAACGTGGCCGGCACGGCGCGCGTCTGCGAGGCCATCGCCGTGGTCAACCGCACCGGCGGCGGCGTCCGCAAGTTCATCTTCCCCTCCAGCGTCTCCGCCTACGGCCCGGAGACCCCGGGGCCGGTGCGCGAAGACCATCCCCTGGCCGCGCACACCCTGCCCTACGCCATCCACAAGCAGGAGTCCGACGAGGTGGTGCAGGAGCGCGTGCCCTCCCTGGGCGACTGCCGCACCTACATCCTGCGCCCGCACATCTTCACCGGCGCCACCATGCAGAACTACCTGGTGGGAGTGCTGCGGGGCACGCCCACCGGCAAGAGCAAGCGCGCGGCGCGCTGGCGGGAGCAGGGCAAGCGCCTGCCCATGACCCTGCCCTTCGGCGACCAGTACCTGGAGAAAAAGCTGCAGGTCGTGCACGTGGACGACATGGCGCGGCTGATCGAGCACATCCTGCGGCGGCCGGAGGGCGATCCCACGCTGACCATCCTCAACGTGGCCGCGCCCGGCGCACCCATCACCCTTCAGCGCTGCGCCCAGATCGCGCAGGCGCGAGTGCGCCGCGCTCCCCGCTGGCTGATGAAGTTCATGCTGCGGCGCATGTGGAACTCCGGCTTCAGCGCCATCCCGCCCGAGGCCCTGCCCTACATGATCGGCTCCTACACCATGGATACCCGTCGCCTGCAGCAGTTCCTCGGCTCCGCCTACCGTCAGGTCATGCAGCACGACGTGGAGGCGGCCCTGGCCGACAGCTTTGTGAAGAGCAGCTCCTAGCTATTAGCTCTTGGCTCTTACCTCTTGTCATCCTGAGCGAGCGCGACCGGCGGCCGAGCGCAGGCGAGGCCGGAAGGAGCACGACGCGAAGGACCCCTATGGCCGGGCGTGAAGAAAGCTATAGGATCCTTCGCTGGCTCGGCCGCGTTCACTCCCGCGCCGCGCTCAGGATGACAAGACTTAAAGTAACACTTGAACCATTGGCCGTTTGGGTGTGAGCTAAAAGCTAATGGCTAGAGGCTCCACAGACCTTCCCCCGATACAGCCCCGCGATCCCAAACGTGTACGGCGTCCAGCTGCACTCTACGAACCCCGCCGCCCTCATCCGCTCCAGCATCGCCTCGGGTGCGGGGAAGCGTCCCACCGAAGCCGGCAGGTAAGCGTAAGGGCCGCGGACGCCAGAGATCCACGTCCCCACCCGCGGCAGCACCCGCCGGAAATAAAAGCCGTACACCGCGCCCACCAGGCCGCGGGGCTGCCCGAAGTCCAGGATGCCCACTTCCCCGCCCTCCCGCAGCACGCGGTGGATCTCGCGCAGCCCGGCATCGTAGTCGGTGAGGTTGCGGAAGCCGAAGGCCGAGACCACCAGGTCGAAGTGGCCGGAGGGAAAGGGGAGCCGCAGCGCGTCGGCCTCGCAGAAACCCAGGCCCTTCCCTTCCCCCTTGCGCGCGGCGCGTTGCAGCATGGCGTGGGAAAAATCCGCGCCCACGATGGCGGGCGTGGCCGGGCGCGCATGCCGGCGCAGCGCCAGCGCCATGTCGGCGGTGCCGCAGCACAGGTCCAGCGCGCGGGCCCCGGGACGCTGCAGCAGTTCGCGGAAGAGGCGCGCCGTCCGCCGCCACCACAGTTTGTCCACGTTGAAGGAGAGCAGGTGGTTGAGCAGGTCATAGCGGGGCGCGATGGCGGTGAACATCTGGCGCACCGCCTGCGCCGCTTCTTGAGGATCGGTGATGCCGGCGGGGGTGGTGCCGCGCACGCTGGTGGGATCGCTCCTCACAGGTGTTCAGTCTAGCCGATGGGGCCGCTCGCGCTCGCGGCGACGGCCGCTTCTCACCTACGCACCCGCGAGAGCGCCCGCACCTGCTCCAGCACCTGGCGGAGCTGCCCTTCCGGCACGCCGGAGACCACCTCCACCGCGCCCAGGGCGCGCGGCAGCACGAAGTGTACCGCCCCGCGCACCGTCTTTTTGTCGGCGCCCAAGCGCGCCAGGAGCTTTGCCGGCGATTCCGTGATCGGCGGCAGCGGCCCGTAGGCGAGCACAGCCGAGAGGATACGGCTGGCCGTCTCCGCGTCCAGGCGCAGGTTGGCGACCGCCAGCATGGCCGCCGCCACCATCCCCCAGGCCACCGCCTCGCCGTGGCGGTAGCGGCGGTAGCCGCCCTCGGCCTCGAGCGCGTGTCCCAGGGTGTGGCCGAAGTTGAGGATGCGCCGCAAGCCGCTCTCGCGCTCGTCGGCGGCCACCACCTCCGCCTTCACCCGCGCCGACTCGGCGATCAGCCACTCCAGCGCGCCGGGATCGCGCCGCAGCAGCCGCTCGCGCTCCCGCTCCATGAACTCGAAGATGGCGGGATTGCGGATGACGCCGCACTTCAGCGCCTCGAAGAGTCCGGCGCGGTACTCGCGCTCCGGCAGGGTGGCCAGCACGCCCGGGTCGGCCAGCACCGCGCGCGGCTGCCAGAAGCTGCCCAGCAAGTTCTTGCCCGCCGGCAGGTTCACGCCGGTCTTGCCGCCGATGGCCGCGTCCACCTGCGCCAGCAGCGTGGTCGGCATCTGGATGACGGCCACGCCGCGCATGTAGACGGATGCCAGGAAGCCGGTGACGTCGCCCACCACGCCGCCGCCCAGGGCGATCAGCAGCGACTGGCGGTCGGCGCCGCGCTTCACCAGTTCCGCGGCCAGGCGCTCGACGGTGGCCATGGTCTTGGCGCGCTCGCCATCGGGCATCTCCAGGAAGCTCGCGGCCAGCCCCGCCTTCTTGAGCGAGGCGGCCAGCGGCTTGCCCCAGCGCCGCCGCACCGGCGGTGCGGTCACCACGAAGCAGCTCGCCGGCGGGCTGTCCAGCGCCGCCTGGATCCACTCCCCGGCGCGCAGCAGCAGCCCCGCCTCGATCACGATGTCATAGGGCCGGGGCTCGAGTTGGACTTTGACGATGGGCACGAACGGTGATGATAACAGGAGGAGTCAGGGGTCAGGAGTCAGGAGTCAGGAGCCAGCACGGACAGTTCACCCGATCGCCAGATCACCCGATCACCCGATGGCGCCTGACT
>DATIWW010000520.1:0-3874 GCA_035519175.1 Terriglobales bacterium | reverse complement strand
CAGCGGCTGGGCATGGAGGAAGGCGTGCCCATCGAGTCGAAGATGATCTCGCGCCGCATCCAGAAGGCGCAGGAGGCGGTGGAAGCGCAGAACTTCGAAGCCCGCAAACACCTGCTGGAGTACGACGACGTCATGAACAAGCAGCGCGAGGCCGTCTATGGCCTCCGCCGCCAGCTCCTGGAGGGCGCCGAGCAGAAGGAACTGATCCTGGAGGACTACGTGGCCGGGCTGCTTGCCGACCTGCTCGACGAGTACGCGCCCCGCAACGCCCATCCCGACCAGTGGAAGCTGGAAGGTCTGAAGAACCGCCTCTTCACCAGCTTCGGCGTGGACATCGGGGCCGAGGGCATCGACGGCCGCAGCCTCAACCGCACCGAGCTGGGCGACGCCATCTTCGACAAGCTCAAGCAGCGCTACGAGGCCAAGGAGAAGCTGCTCGGTCCTGAGGCCATGCGCCACCACGAGCGCATCATCATGCTGAGCGTGATCGACACGCAGTGGAAGGACCACCTGCTCAACATGGACCACCTGCGCGAGGGCATCGGGCTACGCGGCTACGGCCAGCACGATCCGCTGGTGGAGTACAAGCGCGAGTCCTTCGACATGTTCGAGGAGATGATGCAGCGCTTCCAGGAAGAGACGGTGCGCTATCTCTACCTGATGCAGGTGATCGAGCGCGAGGCCCCGGCCACCGCCGAAGAAGTAGCCGCTGCGGAAGCCGAGACGCGCCGCCGCCGCGCCGCCACTTCGGTGGACGACCTGGAAGAGGAGTTCCACCGCCGGAAGAAGCGCGAGCTGGAAGAGGCGCGCATGGCGGGCGCCGGCGACTACCAGCCGGTGCAGCAGGTGGTGCGCTCCGGCGCCAAGGTGGGACGCAACGACCCCTGCCCCTGCGGCTCCGGCAAGAAATACAAGAAGTGCTGCGGGGTGGCCGCCTGAGGCGGCCGGTTTTTCCACAGCCTCATGCCCGAGGGCTTGACAGCCTCGCCCAATGAGCGGATTCTAGGCCGATTCTTTCGGAGGGTTCCCGCCTGCCCGAGGAGAAGGAAACTCGCTCCTATCCGCGCTTCGAGGTGCGGATCCCGGTAGCCGCCCGCTTTGCCGGCGCCGCCGTGCCTGTGGTCCGCGCCCAGACGGAGAACGTCAGCGCCCGCGGCCTCTTCTTCTATGCCGAGGTGGAAATCTCGGAGGGCTCCAAGTTCGAGTTCACCCTGACCCTGCCGCCGGAACTCACCCTCACCCACGGCATCCCCATGTCGGGGACGGCGCGCGTGGTGCGCCTGGAGAAGCGCCTGGGCACCAAGGTGGGGGTGGGCGCCTGCATCGAGGAATATCACCTGGGCAGCGCCTGAGGTGCGTTCAGCTCCTGCGCCGCCCGCCCTTGCCCACCGCCTGGAAGGTCATCTCGGTGGCGGGGCTGCGGGTGCGGCGCTTCCAGGCGAAGAACAGCCCGGCGTAGCTGTCGGTGATGTACTGGGACGGCAGGACGCCCAGGCGGCGGGCGGTCGCGTCGATCCACTCGGGCGCGCCCTCGATCTCGGCCAGGTCGCCGATGGGGGTCTCGTCCACCACCACTTGGCCGCGGCCGTCGCTCCACTCGGTGCGGAACTTCTCGTAGCGGAAGGTGGGCTGGAAGCCGGAGGCGCGCAGGATGGCGTCCATGCGGACGCCGTCCTCCACCGCGGTCTCGGTCTCCACCCGCGATTTGTGGCGGCCGGCCTTGTCCCGGCCCTTGTGGGTGAGGGTCCAGGCGGCGCCGTACTGGCGCAGGCGCAGCAATTCGCCGCGGCGGCGCAGCGGCTGCCCGGGCAGGTCGTAGAGCAGGTTCATCTCGTGGGTGCGGTGGGTGACCAGGCGGAAGCCGGAATCGAGCAGCTTGCGCGCCAGGGCGCGCAGGTCCGCGACCACGAACTTGATCTCGACTTCCTTCTTGGCGGGCACTGGAGGGTTCAGCGGGGCGGGTCGGGACCAGGAGACGATTGCGGAAGCGGGGCAGGGGTCGCGGCAGGCGCGAAACGCAGCAGCAGGCCCGCGGGCAGATCGGAGAAGCGGGAGACCAGGCGCAGCAGGGCAGCGCCCCAGCCGGGGCGGCGGGCGGGAGCGAAACCCCTGGTCCCGCGCTGCACCCAGGTCACCTCGCCCAGCAGCTCTTCCGGCCGGACCGGGGGATCGGGACGGGCGAGGCGGTCGCCGCGGACCACGAGCGCGCCGAGCGCTTCCTTCTTCAACACGCGGTGCGTGAACAGACGCTGCTCGCGGCCATAGAGCACGATGGCGCCGGTTTCGATCTCGGCGGGGGAGCGGCGCTCGATCTGGAGCAGGTCGCCGGGGCGCAGGCTGGGGAGCATGCTGGTGCCCTGCACGCGCAGGCGGGTCCGCCCGTGGAGGCGGACGGTCTCCGCCAACAGCTCGCACTTGAGGGAGTCGGAAGTCGGAACCGACGCCAAGGATGCGCTCAGGAGGTCTTGCGATTGAAGGAGCATCCGGACTGGGTCTGCTGGACCTTGCCGCAGGCCAGGGCCGACTGCTCAAAGACGCGCTCGTGGCGGAAGCTGGGCTTCTGATAGGGCTTCTTACCGCCGTGCTTGGCGGAGGTGGCGGCGGCCGGATTGACGGTGTCCCGTTTGGCGTTCATCTTCAGTCCCGTTGAAACCGGTTGGTTTTTGACGGCCTCCACGCGGTCCCCAACTGCCGAACTGGGGAGGCCTTGCCGTGTTTTTACCACAGATCGGGGAGCCCCAGGGAAGACCCGTGGCGAGTTGCTGCACTATATATCGCCTGCCGATTGAAAATCAAGGGCGGGCCGGGGGGAGAGCCCAGCAACTCGCTGATTCCAGGAAGGTTGTTGCGAGGGCGCCGCGGCCGGAGGCCGGCGCCCCGCGAGCCTGCCGCGGTTGCCTCTCTTGGTACGCTAACGACGGAGGGTGGATTGCAAGGGTATTTGCGATTGACCCCAGAACCGCGTGCGGGCTAATATCTGGAGCAATCCCAGGTGGGAGGGTGTGTCTTTGCTGAACCGGACGGTCAGTATGGTAGCGAGTTGCGTGCTGCTGGTGGTCTTTCCGGCGGTCGCGTCGGCAGCCCAGCCAGGGGGCACTTTGCGTTACACCGGCAACGTCACGGTGAACGGCAAGGGGGTGCCTCAGTCCAGCACCGTGTTCAATGGGGACCACATTCAGACCGGGGCCGACGCCACCGCCACCCTGACCACGGATGGCACCACCACGCTGATCGCGGGGGCCAGCTCCCTCATCCTGGGCGAGAACGTCCTCGACCTGAGCTGCGGCACGGTCATGGTGACCACGGTCCGGGGCATGACGGTGCGGGTGAACGGGATCACCATCACTCCCACCACGCCCACGGCGAAGTTCGAAGTAGCGCAGGGTGGGCATGCTCTCAGCATCGCCGCCCACGACGGCTCCATCACCATCCAGGACGGGCACGGCGCCACGACCTTGCAGCCGGGCCAGACGAGTGCGCGGGAAAGCGCCACCACGGGCTGCGGCCCTATCAGCAACGCTCCGCCTCCGGGCAAGAACTGGCCCGCCAACGTGGCCACCGTAGGTCTGGCCGCGGCCACCGGGGCGTTCATTTACTGCGCCACCAACGATTGGTGCCAGGCCAGCCCCGACAAGCCGTAAGCCCTCGTCCGGCGGCCGTTTTCGCGTTCGTAAAAACCACCCTGCCGGTCCCTGCCACCGGGTAACTCTTATACGGTCGTTCCCCTTCTCGTGCGCCTAAAGCCGCTCCGGAGAACGCTTCCGGGATGGCAAACCGCTTGCCCCTTAACCCACCGGGACGGGTGGGCGAGAGCGTAGCGCGCCGCGTGTCCGACCGGGCAGGTTCAATGGCCTCTCAGACAATGACCGATGGG
>DATIWW010000519.1:0-3724 GCA_035519175.1 Terriglobales bacterium | reverse complement strand
GGAGCGCATGGCGGTGTAAAGGAAGAGCGCCATCACCAGGGTGATGGCGATGCCCGCCACATCGAGCAGGCGGCGCAGCAGCTTCCAGCGCTTGAGCTGGGGATCGAAGAAAACAGACTTGGCCATGCGGAAGGCTTTCGCTTAATCCTACGGCGGGCGCGGAAGGGGCGTCAAACCAGGGGGGAGCGGGGAGCGGAGGCGGACCGCGGGTGCCCGGACGCGCTCCGCGATTTGCTATATTCCCAGCGTGCTCGAATCGCTGCGCCGGCACCCCCGCTTCTACCTGCTGGCAGCCGCGGCCGCCGTGGCCCTGCGGCTGCTCTTCATCCTGCGCCATCCCCACTTCGACGGGGATGCGCTCACCTATGGCAACCTGGCCCTCAACCTGCTCGACCACCACGCCTTCGGCTTCAGCATGTCGGGCAGGCTGGCGCTCACCTACGTCCGCCTCCCCGGCTATCCTCTGTTCCTGGCGGGGGTGTTCGCCATCTTCGGCAGAGAGCACTACACGGCGGTGCGCCTGGTGCAGATGCTGGTGGACCTCGCCACGGCCGGGGTGCTGGCGGCGATGGCGGGGCGGCTGGTCTCGGAGAAAGCCGCGCGCGCCGCCTTCCTGCTGACCGCGCTGTGTCCCTTCCTGGCCAACTACGTGGCCGCCCCCATGAGCGAGACCCTGGAGATCTTTCTCACCGCCGCCGCCTTCTACTGCGCGGTGCGGGCGCGCGACGACCTGGACGGCAACGGACGCTTGCGCTGGTGGGCGGGCTGTGGCGCCGCCATCGCCGCCGCCATCCTGCTGCGGCCGGACGGCGGCATGCTGGTGATGGTGATCGGCGGCTCCGTGCTGCTGCGCTTCCTCCTGCGGGCGCCGCGGCGGCGGGCGCTGGCCGCAGGCGTGGTGCTGGGGCTGGTGGCCTTCGCGCCCCTGGCCCCCTGGACGCTGCGCAACTGGCGCGTCTTCCACGAATTCATGCCGCTGGCCCCGCGCTACGCCAACGAGCCCGGCGAATACGTCCCCCTGGGCTTCTACCGCTGGGTGAAGACCTGGATGGTGGAGTACGTCTCGGTGGAGGACTTCTTCTGGACGGACGAGGGCAAGGCGGACGTCCGCGACCTGCCGGCCCGCGCCTTCGACTCGCCCGAGGAATATAACCGCACGGAGGAGCTGATCGAGGCCTACAACCAGGCGGGATGGGACATTCAGCCGGCGCTGGACGCGCAGTTCGCGCAACTGGCGGCGGAGCGCATCCGCCGCCATCCCTTGCGCTACTACCTGTGGCTGCCGGCGCTGCGCAGCGCCGACATGTGGCTGCGCCCGCGTACCGAGATCCTCCCTCTCGACAGCCGCTGGTGGGCGGCCGACGCCCACGACATGACGGCGGGCATCGCCCTGGGTCTGCTCAACCTCTTCTACGTGCTGGCGGCGGCGCTGGGAGCCTGGCGGCGCAAGGTGAAGTACGCCGGGCTGCTGCTGGCCTTCGTGCTGCTGCGCTCCCTCTTCCTGGGCACCATGGAGAACCCGGAGCCGCGCTACACCCTGGAGTGCTATCCGGTGGTCATCGTTTTCGCGGCGGCGGCGCTGGCGGGCGGCGGGAACGAGCGGCGCAAGCTGCCCGCGCTGGCGCGCGCCGCCTAGACCGAGCCGGCCAGCGCGATGCGGCGGTAGGCCAGCACGATGTCGGTCTTGCTCACCATGCCCAGCAGTTTCTTCTCCTCCCGCCGCGAGACCACGGGGAAGTTGGCGAGATGGCGTTCGCGCATGCGCTCCACTACCTCGTGCACGGTCTGGTCGGGGAAGGCGGCCTGCACCTCGCGGGTGTAGACGGCGGCCACGCGCACGTGGGCGCGCTCGGAGCGGTCGATCTTGGTGAGGTCCGACATGCTCACGATGCCGCACAGCTCGGCGTCCTCGTTGAGCACGGGCAGGGCGAAGACCTCGCGCGCGAACATGATCTCCTGCACCGACTCCAGTGTGTCCTGGGGCGAGACCACCGGCACCTCGGCCATGACCTCCCCCACCCGCACCCCGGAGAGCACGTGCAGGGGCGCGGGCTTGGCCACGCTCAGCCCGGAAAGTTCGGGATAGGCCTCCATGCCGTGCTCGGCCAGGTCGAGCCCGGTGAGTTCTTCTTCCTCACTCACGCGCAGCCCGGTCACGAACTTGATGACGGTGAAGAGCACGACCGAGGCCACCAGGGCATAGGCCAGGGCGGTGGCGGTGGCGATGAACTGCGCCCACAGGTGGACGGTGTAGCCGTGGAATCCGTTGGGGATCATGGGCGCCCATAGGCCGGCCGCCAATCCGCCCAGCAGGCCGGGGGTGGCGTGCACGGGGCCCACGCCGCAGGGATCGTCGAGCTGGAGCTTTTTGGCGATCCAGCGGGCGGTGTAGGGGATCTGCGCCCCGGCCACCACCCCGATGAGCACGGCATAGAGCGGGTGCACCAGGTGCGCGCCCGAACAGATGGCCACCGCGCCCGCCAGCGCGCCGTTGGGAGTGATGACCGGGTCGGGCTTGCCGGCGAGCGAGGTGGCGGCCAGCGAGCCCAGGATGCCGCCGGCGATGGCGGCCAGGGTGTTGATGGCCACCAGGGGCAGGTCGGCGGCGATGTTGCCGTAGGAGGGCACCGAGCCCAGGTTGAAGCCGAACCAGCAGAACAGGAGCAGCATGGCGCCCAGGCCCATCATGGGGACGTCGTGGGCGACGGCGGGGGCGCGGCGCTTGCCCAGGAAGCGCGCTCCCATCAGCCCCACGATCCCGCCCACGGCGTGCACGCCCAGCGAACCGGCATAGTCCTGCACTCCCAGCCGCGCCAGCGGGCCGTTCCACAGGATGTAGGCGAAGACGGGATAGATGACGCCCACGTAGAGGGCGGCGAAGAGCAGGTAGGCGGAAAACTTCATGCGCCCGGAGAAGCAGCCGCTGGGAATGGCGCAGGAGACCAGAGCGAACATCAGGGAGACGTAGAAGGTGATGGAATGTCCGCCGTCAGAAACGAACTGCCAGGGGAAGCGCCAGCCGTTGGGCAGCGCGGCCAGGGGCCAGGCGTAGGCCTTGATGGCGAAGCCGAAGAGCAGGAAGACGAGGATGCCGATGCCCATGTGGCTGGTCATCTTCATCATGACGTTGGTCACGTCGCGGGAGCGCACCTGCCCGCCCTCCAGCAGGAAGAAGCCAGCCTGCATGAGGAAGATCAGGGCCCCCATGGACAGCAGCCACAGCCAGTAGACGTTGGTCTCCACGCATCACCCCCGAGGCGGGCAGGGCGCGGCGCACGCGGCCCTGCAGTTTCCCCGTTTCTTATCCCGCTTCGGCGGCGAAGGGAAATTCAAAGATTTTATGGAGGCGATAAGAAAAAGTGGGGAGCGGCGGGCGGCGCTCAGTGGAGGCGCGGAGGCTCGTCGCTCATGCGGAACTGGGTGCGCACCAGCTCGGAGAGCAGGGTGATGGCGGAGCGGTTGTTGCGCGGGTCGGACTTAGTCAGGTACTTGAGCGCCTCCACCAGCAGGCGCTGGCCTTCCAGGTAACGCGGGTCCAGCTTGCGCTTGGGATTCTCGCGGCGGCCGGTGGGAGAGACGGGAATGAAGAAGATCTTGGCCATGTTCCTGCTCCTGCCGGCAGAACGGGAGCTGGGAGTCCACCGCTGCCAACTGCCGAGAGTATAGCGCCGTTCTGAAAAAGCCTGCATCTGCAATTTTTGCTAGCCGTCGCCGGGGGGCTCAG
>DATIWW010000518.1:0-7548 GCA_035519175.1 Terriglobales bacterium | reverse complement strand
CGCCCTGCCCATCACCTACCACGTCGGTCCCGGCCCCGCCAAGGTCCACCTCCGGGTGATGTCCAACTGGGAGATGAAGAAGGTGTACGACGTGATCGCCCGCATCCCGGGGGCGATCGAGCCCGAGCAGTGGGTGGTGCGCGGCAATCACCACGACGCCTGGGTGAACGGCGCCGAAGATCCGGTCTCCGGGCAGGTGGCGCTGCTGGAGGAGGCGCGCGCGCTCGGCCAACTGCTCAAGCAGGGCTGGAAGCCGCGGCGCACCATCCTCTACTGCGCCTGGGACGGGGAAGAGCCCATGCTGCTGGGCTCCACCGCGTGGGGCGAGGCCCACGCCGACGAGCTGCGCCACAAGGCCGTCGCCTACCTCAACTCCGACACCAACGGCCGCGGCTATTTGTTCTTCTCCGGCTCTCACATCCTGGAGCACTTCCTCAACGCAGTGGCGCGCGACATCCCCGACCCGGAGAGCGGGCTCTCGGTGTGGAAGCGCCACCAGTTGCACGATATCGCCGAGGCCCGGAGCGCCGAGGAGCGCCAGGAACTGCGCCAGCGTTCCGACCTGCGCCTGGCCGCGCTGGGCTCGGGTACCGACTACACCGTCTTCCTCGACCACCTGGGCGTGCCCGCGCTCAACCTGGGTTACGGCGGCGAGGACCCGGGCGGCATCTACCACTCCATCTACGACGACTTCTACTGGTACACGCACTTTTCGGACAAGGATTTCGTGTACGGGCGGGCGCTGGCGCAGACCGCCGGCACGGCCGTGCTCCGCCTGGCCGACGCCGAGGTCCTGCCCTACGAATTCACCGACCTGGCCGACACCGTGCATCTCTACCTGAAGCAGCTCCAGGGGCTGCTCCAGCAGCAGCAGGAGGAGGTGCGGGAGCGCGACCGGGAGTTGGACGAAGGTGTCTTCCGTGCCGCCATGGACCCGCGCCGGCCCACGGTGGCGCCGGGGCGCGAGGAGGTGCCGCCGCACCTCGACTTCGCTCCCCTGGAGAACGCGGCCGACGCGCTCACGCGCAGCGCCGCGCGCTACCAGAAGGCGCTGGCGCAGGCGCGCGAGCGCGCGGGTGCGGCCCTGCCCCCCGCCTCGCTGGAGGCGCTCAACGCCACCCTGCTGGAGAGCGAGCGCAAGCTCACCGATCCCGCGGGCCTGCCCCGGCGTCCCTGGTACCAGCACTTGCTGTACGCGCCCGGCGTCTATACCGGCTACGACGTGAAGACGGTGCCGGGGGTGCGCGAGGCCATCGAGCAGAAACGCTGGGCCGAGGCCGACAGCGAGATCCTGCGCGTGGCGAAGGTGCTGGAGAACGAGGCCGCGCTCCTCGATTCCGCCACCGCCGAGCTGGAGAAGCTGGGGAAGTGAGCTGCTGCGATACAATGCCGCGCGTGCCGAGAGCCCACAGCCTGCTGCTCGCCGCCGCGATCTTCCTGGCGCTGGGCGCCGCCCGCGCCCAGACCTGGGAGCAGGCGGTGAATCCCGCCGCCGTCTATTCTGCCGACGGCAAGCCGCTCTCCCAGCGCGTGGTGCACTACACCATCGAGGCCAAGTACAACGAGAAGGCCCACACCCTCGACGCCACCGAGACCCTGGTGTATCGCAATCTCACCGGCCGGCCTCTCGACACCTTCCCCTTTCACATGTACCTGAACGGCTTCCAGCCGCAGTCCACCTGGGTGCGGGAGCTGCACCGCGACGCTCCCGATTACGCGTGGGAGGAGAAGTACCGCGGCGCCGTCAACATCCAGCAAATGACGGTGGAGGGCATGGGCGACCTCACCGGGCAGTTGCAGTTCATCCATCCCGACGACGACAACGCCGACGACCGCAGCGTGGTCGAGGTGAAGCTGCCCAAGCCGGTGCCGCCCGGGGCGTCGGTCACCTTTCACATCAAGTTCTACGACGTCTTTCCCGAGGTGGTGGCGCGCACCGGCTACATGCACGACTTCGTGATGGGGGCACAGTGGTTCCCCAAAGTGGGAGTGTGGTGGCACGGCGGTTGGAACTGCCACCAGTTCCACCTGAACACCGAGTTTTTCGGCGACTTCGGGGTGTACGACGTGCAGCTCACGCTGCCCCAGAACTACGTGACCGGGGCCAGCGGCATCGAGGTCGGCAGCCGCAACCATCCCGACGGCACCCGCACCCTGACCTGGCACGGGGAGGACATCCACGACTTCGCCTGGACCGCCTCGCCGCGCTTCGTGGTCGCCGAGGCGACCTTCCCCGGCAGCGCCGGCCCGGTGAAGATGCGCGCCCTGGTACTGCGCCCGCACGCCGCGCAGACGCAGCGGTATCTCACCGCCCTGCGCCAGGCCATGTACTACTTCGATCACTGGTTCGGCCCCTATCCCTACAAGCAGATCACGCTGGTCGATCCCGATCCCGACTCCCGCGCCGGCGGCATGGAGTACCCCACGCTGTTCACCGCCGACACCACCTGGTGGATGCCGCGCGGCCTGCTCGAGCCCGAGGTGGTCACGGTGCACGAGTACGGCCACCAGTACTGGTACGGCATGGTGGCCACCAACGAGTTCGAGGAGGCCTGGCTGGACGAGGGCATCAACCAGTACAGCGAGACCAGCATCATGGACGAGCTCTACGGCCCCGACCGCTCGCTGCTCGATCTCTGGGGCGCCACCGCCGGCGACACCGAACTCTTCGCCCACACCTTCTACGCGCGCTCGCCCGACACCGATCCCATCACCCGCAAGGCCTGGCAGTTCATGACCGGTGGCGCTTACGGCAACGTCACTTACGGCAAGACCGCCAGCGTGCTGCACACCCTGGACGGCATGCTGGGCAAGGAGACGATGCGCCGCGCCCTGCACACCTACTTCCTGCGCTACCGCTTCACCCATCCCACCGGGGAGGATTTCCTGAAGACCGTGGAAGAGGTCTCCGGGCGCAAGGACCTGCGCCCCTTCTTCGACCAGGCCGTCTATGGCACCCAGGTGCTGGACTACGAGGTGCTCAGCGTCTCCTCCTCCCCGGTGGATTGGTGGAAGCCGGGAGGTGGGCTGGGCGGCGTGTGGCGCAACCAGGTGCTGGTGCACCGCAAGGGCGACTTCCTCTTCCCGGTCACGGTGGAGGTGCGCTTCGACGACGGGCAGGTGGTGCGCGAGAACTGGGACGGCAAAGACCGCTGGGTGCGCTACACCTACGACCAGAAGGCCAAGGTGGTCTCGGCCGAGGTGGACCCCGACCACCTCATCGATCTCGACCGCGACCTGTTCAACAACAGCCGCACCGCCAAACCCGACGCCACCGCGGCGCGCAAACTGCACAACTACTGGCTCCTCTTCAACCAGTGGATGGCGCAGATCGTGTCGTGGCTGATCTAGGAAGGAAGAGCATGGCCCGGAGCGGAGGATACGTCGGACGAGGGGCAGCGCTGGCCCGGCGCGACTGGCCCGGCTTGGCCTGGCTCTATCTGTCGAACCTGGTGCTGGCGGCGCTGGCCAGCACCGCCCTCTCCGCCGAGTTCGGCAGCGTGCTCAACACCAGCCTGGAGGCGCAGCGACTGGCGCGCGGCTTCGACGCGGCCGTCTTCCTCGACCTGCTGCTGCGGCCGGAGGTGACGCCCCGCCTCCTGGCTCCCGCCTCCCTCTTCTTTGCCATCGCCTTCGCGCTGGTCACGCTGTTCCTCACCCCCGGCATCGTGCAGGGCTTCCTCTCCGGCGAGCACCTGCGCATGGGTGCCTTCTTCCAGGCGTGCGGGCGCTGGTATGGGCGCTTCTTCTGGTTCGCCGTGCTGACCCTGCCGGTCTTCGGCATCGTGCTGGGGGTGCTCAGCCTCGCGCGCGACGCCCTGCTGAGCTGGGCGGAGAAGTCGCCGGAGCCGCGCCTCTATTTCTACGTGGGACTGGGCACGCTGCTGGTGATGTGGGTGGCCGCGGTCGTCTTGCGCCTGTGGTTCGACCTGACGCAGTTCGCGCTGGTGCACAGCGGCAGGTTCTGGCGCTCCATCGCGACCGGCATCCGCCTGCTGCGCCAGGGCTGTTTCCGTCTCCTCTGGATCTACTGTTCCATCTCGCTGTTGGGCTGGCTGGGCCTGGCGGCCGGCCTGTGGCTGTGGGTGAAGCTGCCGCCGGAGCGCGTGGGGCTGGCCTTCCTGCTGGGCCAGGCCATCCTCATCGTGTGGCTGGGGACGCGCTACTGGCAGCGCGCCGCCGAGGCGCTGTGGTTCCGCGAGCACGCGCCCGCGCTCCTGCCCGCAGCCGCCGTGCCGGTCCCCATGGAGCCCGCACCGGGGCCGCTGCCTGCGTCTCCCGCCACCCCGCAGTAGCCGGCGCTACGCGCTCAGCCGGATGGGCAGCCGCCGCACCGGCTTGCGGGTGGCGGCGAAGATGGCGTTGCACACCGCCGGCGCGATGGGCGGTGTGCCCGGCTCCCCGATGCCTCCCGGCGCCTGCGTGCTGGGCACGATGTGTACCTCGACCTCCGGCATCTCGTCGGCGGCCAGCACCTGGTAGTCGTTGAAGTTCTCCTGCTGCACGCGCCCGTTCTCCACCGTGATCTCGCCCTTCAGGGCGGCGCCCAGGCCGAGCGCGATCGCCCCTTGCACCTGCGCCTCGATGGAGTCCGGGTTGATGGCGATGCCGCACGCCACCGCGCATACCACGCGGTGCACCTTGACCGCGCCGCTCTCCACCGAGACCTCGGCTACCTCGGCCACGGTCGAGCCGAAGGAGTCGTGCACGGCGATGCCGCGGGTGCGGCCCTGGGCCAGAGGCTTGCCCCAGCCCGCCTTCTCGGCCGCCAATTCCAGCACCGCCTTGTGCGCGGGTGCGTTCTGCAGCAGCTTGAGCCGGAACTCGTAGGGATCGCGGCCCGCCGCCGCCGCCAGCTCGTCCATGAAGCACTCGTTGGCGTAGGCGGTTTGGGTGTTGTAGACCGAGCGCCACCAGCCCACGGGCACGATGTTCTCGGCCACGTGGTAATCCACGTGCAGGTTGGGGATGGCGTAGGCGACGGCCGTGCCCTCGGCCAGGCTCTCATCCTTGCCGTCCTTGAGCGGGCCGAAGTTGTAGGCGCTGATGGAGGGCGCCACCACGCGGTGGGTCCAGGCCACCGGGTTGCCCGCGGCATCCAGCCCGCCACTCAGCCTGTGGTAGCTGAGCGGGCGGTAGAAGTCGTGGTGGATGTCGTCTTCCCGCGTCCAGATCACCTTCACCGGCGCGCCCGCCGCCTGGGAGACGTCGACGGCGTCGTGGGAGAAATCGGGCATGGCTCGCCGCCCGAAGCCCGAGCCCAGCAGCGTGATGTTCACCTTCACCTTGGAGGCCGGCAGCCCGCTCGCCTTCATGGCGTATTCCTGCACCCAGCTCGGCGCCTGGGTGGGCGCCCAGATCTCCGCTCCGTCGGCGCGCACGTCGGCGGTGCAGTTCATGGGCTCCATGCAGGCGTGCGCCAGGAAGGGGACTTCGTACACCGCCTCCACCTTCTTGGCCGCGGCAGCCAGCGCCTGCTCGGCGTCGCCGTTGTTGAGAGCGACGATGCCGGGCTGCTGGGCCAGCTCGGCGAGCTGCCGGCGCATGCCTTCGCTTGAGACCTGGGCGTTGGGGCCTTCGTCCCAGGCGATGTTCAGGGCGTTGCGGCCTTGCAGCGCCTGCCAGTAGGAGTCGGCAACCACCGCCACGCCGCTGGGAACCTGGTAGACGCCCTTCACGCCCGGCATGGCCTTGGTCCTGGCGGCGTCGAAGCTCTTGACCTTGCCGCCGAAGACCGGGCACTTGGCGATGCTGCCGTAGAGCATCCCGGGTACGCGCACGTCGATGCCGAACTCGGCCTTGCCGTCGGTCTTGTCGGGCACGTCGGTGCGCGGCACGCGCGTTCCGATGATGCGGAAGTCCTTGGGGTCCTTGAGGGTCACCTGCCTGGGCAGGGCCTGCTTGCCGGCCAGCACGGCCAGGGCGCCATAGCGCAGCTTGCGTCCCGTGGGCTTGTGCACCACCGACCCTTCGCGGGCGGAGCAGGACTCCGGGTAGACGCCCCACTTCTCGGCCGCGGCCGCCACCAGCATGGCGCGCGCCGTGGCTCCCGCTTCCCGCAGCGGCTTGAAGCCGCTGCGCACGCTGCGGCTGCCGCCCGTGCCCTGGTTGCCGTACTTGGGATCGAGCACGGCAGGGACGACCTCGACGGTCTTCCAGTCCGCCTCCAGCTCTTCGGCCACGATCATAGGCAGGCCGGTGCGGCATCCCTGGCCCATCTCCGACTTGGCTACCCAGATCCTGACCTTGTCGGCGGGAGTGATGTTGATCCAGACGTTGGGCTGGAACGCGGCGGCCTCTTCGGCGGCCGCCCGCAGCTCTTGCGGCAGGTAGAGGCCCAGGATCAGGCCGGTGGTGGCGGCGCCCGTCACCTTGAGGAAATCGCGGCGGTCGACCTTGACGATGGGGTTCATCGCGCACCTCCCATGGCGGCCGCGCGCTTGATGGCGCGGTGGATGCGCAGGTAGGTGCCGCAGCGGCAGAGGTTGGCGGCCATGGCCTCGCGAATCTCGGCGTCGGTGGGATGGGGCTTGCGCCGCAGCAGCTCGGCCGCGGTCATGATCTGCCCCGACTGGCAGTAGCCGCACTGCGGCACCTCTTCTTCGATCCAGACCTTCTGCAGGACATGCTGAGGGGTGGCGGCGAGCCCTTCGATGGTGGTGACGCGCTTGCCCGCCACGTCGGCGACCCGGGTCACGCAGGAGCGGGTGGCGGCGCCCTCCACATGCACGGTGCAGGCGCCGCACAATCCCATGCCGCAGCCGAACTTAGTGCCGGTCAGCGCCAGGGTGTCGCGCAGCACCCACAGCAGGGGGGTGGCGCCGTCCGCGTCGACCGTCTGAGATTTGCCGTTGAGCTGGAAGGTGATCGCAGCCATAAACAGTGCCTCCGCACGGGGGAATCGGCCAAGGGCCTGACGGAAACTGCTGCTCATCCGCAGATGAGGCTGGTGACGTACGTAGCTTGCCGAACGCAGGGGCGAACGCGCGTAATTATAGACCTGCCACGCTCCTGCCCGCCACTTGCCCGCAGCCTGACGGGCTTGGCGGCTGGTATGGATGCGTTCCTGGGGTTCAGATTCCGGTCACTTCATCATGGTTACTCTAGTTTTTTCCTGATTACCTAAGTGACGTTTACACATTACCGCACCCGGCCCTATCATCGCCTCGTGTTTGGCAGTTCTGGGGGAGGGCTGCCAACCCCGCGTCCCGCGGCTTCACCGCCGCGGGACGCTTGCTTTTGGCGGCACCATGCGCTTCCGCCTCGGATCCCGCGGAACTTTCCGGTAACCCTCAACGTTTCTCCCAGTCTATAACGGGCATGCTGTCACCCCCTCTCCGAGGAGAAGCAAGTGCACCCTGCCCGGCTGCTTCGCATCGTTGTCCTGGTGTTTCTGGTGGCCGCCTGCTGCGGCACCGCTGCCGCGGCTGACCCGCAGGCGCTGAGCCTGGTGCGCCAGGCTGTGGCCGCACAGGGCGGGGAAGCCGCCCTGCGCGCCCTGCACAGCGTGCAGTTCGAGGCGGCCGGCTACCGCGACCTGGTGGAGCA
>DATIWW010000517.1:0-6689 GCA_035519175.1 Terriglobales bacterium | reverse complement strand
GCGCCGTGGCCCTGCCCGCCGCGGAAAAGGCCCTGCGCCTCTCGCGCGCGGCGGGAAGCGAGGAGATCGAGGCGCACGCGCTCGACATGCTGGGCGTGTCGCACATCCTCCTCGGCCACGAGCAGGGCTGGGAGATCCTGGAAGAGAGCCTGCGCTTCGCACTCGCAGGCGGGCACCAGGACGCCGCCGGGCGCGCCTACGCCAACCTGGGGATGCTGGCGGTGGAGGAGCGGCGCCACGACCTCGCTGCCCGCTTCCTGGACGAGGGCATCGCCTACGCCACCGAGCGCGACCTGCCCACGCGCGCCACCTGCATGTACTGCTGGCGGGCGCGCTTGCGGGTGGAGACCTGCCGCTGGGCAGAGGCGGCGGAGGACGCGGCCCACATCGTCGACAACCGCGGGTGCGCGGCGCTCTTCCGGCTGGCGGCGCTCACCCCGCTGGGGCTCTTGCGCGCCCGCCGCGGCGATCCGGGAGCGCGCGAGGCGCTCGACGAGGCGCTCCTGCTGGCGAAGAAGAGCGGCGAGCTGCAGCACCTGGCCCTGGTCGCGGCCGCGCGCGCCGAGCTGCTCTGGCTGGGCGGCGACGCGGAAGGAACGGCGGCGGAAGCCTCCTCGGTGATCGAGAAGGCGCGAAAGGCGGGCCGGGCCGCGTACGTCTCCGAGCTGGCCGTGTGGATCTGGCGGGGCGGAGGCGAGGCGCCGCCCGCCGCCGAGTGCACGGGCCCGGTGGCGCTGCAGATCCAGGGCGACTGGAGAGGGGCTGCCGCCGCCTTCGAGCGGATGGGCTGCCCGTACCAGGCTGCCTTGGCCGCGCACGAGAGCGGCGATGCGGAGGCCATCCTCGCGGCGCTGGAGGCCCTCGATCGGCTGGAGGCGCGCCCGGCCGCGGCCCGGCTGCGCCGGCGGCTCTCCGAGCTGGGCGTGCGCGCCATTCCCCGGGGCCCGCGCGCCGCCCGGCGCGACCATCCCTTCGATCTGACCGCCCGCGAGCAGGAGGTGCTGGGCGCGCTCGCGCTCGGCCTCTCCAACGGCGAGATCGCCTCGCGCCTCTTCGTCTCCCCCAAGACCGTAGACCACCACGTCTCCTCCATCCTCACCAAGCTGGGCGTCCGCTCGCGGGGAGCCGCCGTGGCAAAGGCCAGGGATTCCGCCCTCCTGGACCTGGGGAACCTTGGCCCCGCAAAATAGGGATCGTTCCCGATGTCGCTCCGCGGCAGGCGTCTTACGGTCGCCGCCTGTCCACCTGCGTGGACGGAAACGGAGCGGCGAACATGCCTCGATACCTCGTGGAGCGGACCTTTCCGGACGGGCTGTCCATCCCCATCGACGCCACGGGCGAGAAGGCCTGCCTGGCGGTGGTGGCGAACAACGGGGAGGACGGCGTCACCTGGGTGCAGTCGTTCGTGAGCGACAACCGGCGCAAGAGCTACTGCGTCTACGACGCGCCCTCGCCGGAGGCGATCCGGCGCACGGCCGCGCGCAACAGGCTGCCCGTCGATCTCATCACCCAGGTGCGCGTCCTCGACCCGTACTTCTACCGCTGAGCGCGTGATGGCTCGCGTGCTCGTCCTCGTCTGGCTGACGCTCGCCCTGGCGCGGTGCGGGGCCATCGCCGTCCGGGCGCCGCTCGCGCCGATGGACGTGCGAGAGGGCTCGTCCCGGCTTCGGGATGCCCGGTCCCAGCAGCGAACAAAGCCGGGGGGCGCCGCGCTTGTGGCCGTGTGGCACGGGAGTCGCTTGCGCAGCCCTGCATGACGTCCACTGGGGGCCTCCCCGGCGACCTGAGCTTGCTCTCCGCTCGCTCGCGCGAACGCCAGGGTTCACGGCGGTGGCGGTGCTGGCGATGGCGGTGGGCATCGGAGGCACCTCCGCCATCTTCGCCGGGTTCGAGGGGATGCTCCTGCGCCCGCTGCCTCTGCCCGCCTCGGAGAAGCTGGCCACCCTCTACGAGCGCACCCCGGACGGCGAATGGAACCTCCTCTCGCCGCCCGACCATCGGGACTTCGTGGCGCAGGCGCCCTCGCTGAAGTCGGGCGCGGCGTACTACACCCGCATCTCCAACCTGAGCACGCCGCACGGGCCGCAGAAGGTCGAGCTGGGCGCGGTCACCGCCAGCTTCCTTCCCACCCTGGGCCTGCAGCCGGCGCTGGGCCGCAACTTCGCGGCCGAGGACGAGCCGCGGGGGAAGAACCACCTGCTCCTGCTCACCGACGGCGCCTGGCGGCGGCGGTTCGGCGGGGCGACGGACCTGTTGGGGAAGAGCGTGACGGTGGACGGACAGCCGTTCACGGTGATCGGCATCTTGCCGCGAGGGTTCTCCTTCCCTGGGCTGCCCGACGTCGAGGGCCTGGTCCCGCTGGGGCTGACCGCGGTGGAGCTGGGCTCGCGGGGCAATCACTTCCTCTGGGCGGTGGCGCGGCTGAAGGACGACGCGACGGTACAGCAGGCCAGCCGCGATCTTTCGCAAGTGGCGAAGGCAGCGGACGGTGCTGGGGATGGTGGTGCTGCAGGGAGTGCGGCTGGCCGCGCTGGGGATGGGCATCGGGCTGTGCGCCGCTTTGGCCGCCACCCGCCTCTTGCAGTCCCAGCTCTACGGCGTGAGCGCTTCCGACCCGCTCACGTATGCCGGCGTGGCCGCGCTGATCGCGCTGGTGGCGGCCATCGCCAGCCTGCTCCCGGCGCGGCGTGCGGCGGCCATCGACCCGCTGGTGGCGCTCAAGTCGGAGTGAGCGCAGCACCGCCCGATCGGAGGGCCGCCTTCAATCGGTGAACGGCGTCTCGGAGTCGGCCTCCACCCACTCCAGGCACTTCCGCCGGATCTCGAGCACCCGCGGATCGTGGGGATCGACGCCTTGGGGCAGCGATCCGCGGCTGACCGAGATCGCGAACGATCCCTGGAAGTCGCCGGGGTCGAGGAAGATCCTGCAGAACGCGTCCGTGGTCTCCTTGCTGATGTTCTCCCACTCTTCGAGCGGCGACTTGTCCATCGCGGCCTCCCCCGGGCGGGCCGTCTGCAGGTAGTGGAGCAGGCGTTCGTGGTGCTCGCGGAGGCCGCGGAACTCGAGCGCCCAGGATTGCGCCAGGCGCGCAAGCGCGCTGTCGCAGATGGTGGTGGCGTGTGTGAGGTCGATTACGACGTTCGGCCATGCCTGGCTGGAGATCAGCGCCGCGAGGATGCCGCTTGCAGCGTGTTCGTCGAGCGCGCCTACCCAAGCAAAAACGACGGTTTGACCATCGTGGTGGACGTCGAGCATTTGCGTCCCCTGCGGTTCGACCGTGCATACGGGGTGCCGGGAACAGGAAGAGGGCAAATTCGCCGGAAGCCCTGCGCTGCCCGGCAAATCTTGCAGATTGGCCGCGCAGCGCGCATTGACTTGCGCCATCGACAGCAAGCCATGTGGCCCGCTCCCCCAGACGGGAGGGGAACCATGGCAAGAACTGTCAGGAACGGGCTTGGGACCGCGATCCTCGCGGCCTTGCTCGTCAGCGGTGCGGCCGAGGCGAGGGTCACGAAGATCACCATCGGCAAGGTGACCTCGCCGCAGTTCAATGGGCAGACCTTCGGGCCGGGCGGGAGCATCGGCACCTACGAAGAGCTGCGCGGCACTTTCAGCGGCGAGATCGATCCTTTCGATCGCCGGAGCGCGGTGATCACCGACATCCTGCTGGCGCCGCGCAACAGCCGCGGCAAGGTGGAGTACACGGCGACGTTCACGCTGCTCAAGCCGGTCGACATGGGCAAGGCGAGCGGCGTGCTGGTCTATGGCGTATCCAACCGCGGCGGCCGGGCGCTGGGCACCGGCATGATCGACGTCACGGCGGACAAGCCCGCCGGCGACGGGTTCCCCTACAACACCGGCCACGTCTACGTGGCCAGCGGCTGGCAGGGCGACCTGGTCTTCAACGGCGACCCGAACGTGGCCGCCGAGACCATCAGCGTCCCCGTGGCGAAGAACCCGGACGGCAGCTCCGTCACTTCCAGGACCTTCGCCCGCTTCGTCACCGTCGCGGGCAACGTGAACACGCAGTCGCTGCCCGGCCGCGGGCGCACCCCGGCCAGCCTCGACACCACCAAGGCCTCGCTGGTCTCCATCGCCCACGAGAGCAACCTGGGCGTGCAGACCGGCGTGACCACCATCGCCAGCACAGACTGGGCCTTCGCCGACTGCCGCACGGTGGCCTTCCCCGGCACGCCGGATCCAACCCGCATCTGCCTGAAGAACGGCTTCGATCCCACCCTCGCCTACCAGCTGGTCTACACGGCCAAGGACCCGCTGGTGCTGGGCATCGGCATGGCGGCCACCCGGGACATCTTCTCCTTCCTCCGGCACGCGACGCTGGACGACTCCGGTACCGCCAACCCCATCGCCGGCAAGATCCGCTGGGGCATCGGGTACGGCATCTCCCAGTCCGGCCGCTATCTGAAGACCTTCATCCTCGACGGCTTCAACGAGGACGAGGAAGGCCGGATCGTGTTCGAGGGCGCGCACCCGATCATCGCCGGCTCCATGGGCCAGTTCAACGTGCGCTTCGCGCAGCCGGGCAACATCGCCAACATCTTCGAGGCGGGGGCGGAGGGGCCCATCTGGTGGGGCGACTACGACGACCGCGTGCGCGGGCGGGGAGTGACCTCGCTCTTCCAGCGCTGCTCGCGGACCAACACCTGCCCCAAGGTGATCGACGACTTCGGCGGGCCGGAGATGTGGTACACGCGCGGCGGCGTGGGCATCGCCGGCACCGCGGGCACCCGCCACCACGAGGACATCAAGCTGCCCCGCAACGTCCGCCGCTACTACAACGCGGGGACGCCGCACGGCGGCGGCGGCGGGGGCTTCGACCGGGTGCAGCCGGCCGGCACCACCCTGATGCTGGCCAGCAATCCCAACCCGGAGACGGAGACGCGAAGGGCGCTGATCGTCGCCCGCGACGCCTGGGTCACCAGGGGCACCAAGCCCCCGCGCAGCCGCTACCCCAGCCTGAACGACGGGACGCTGGTGGACTCCAACGCGCGCGCGATGGGCTGGCCGGACATCCCCAACAATCCCACGCCCGACAACGTGATGAACGTGGTGCTGGACTACGACTGGGGCCCGCAGTTCCGCTACAACGACCAGGCGGGCGTGGAGACCAACGTGGTTCCGCGCATCAAGCAGGCCATCAAAACCCCGGCCTCGCGGGTGGACTGCGACGGCAACGAGGTGGCGGGCGTGCGATCGGTGCTCCTGCGGGCGCCTCTGGGCACCTACACTTCCTGGAACCCGGTGGCGAGCGGGCCGCTCAAGGGAAACGAAGGGAGCCTGGCCGCGGGGTACATCGCCTTCGCGCAGACCAAGGCGGAGCGGCTGGCGACCGGCGATCCGCGACTCTCGGTGGAGGAGCGGTACGGGAGCCAGGAGGGCTACAACTGCGTGGTGGAGAAGGCGGCCGCGCACCTGGTCCGCGAGCGGCTCTTGCTCCCCGATGACGCGGAGCGGCTGATCGCGCAGGCGGCCGCGAGCAACGTGCTGCCCAGCGACCCGGACAATCACACCGCCCGGCGGCTGTGCCACAACCGGCACCACTGGGATGACGACGACGGCGATCACGGGCACCACAACGACGACGACGACTGATTGACGGCAGGATGGGCCGCCCGCGGGCACCACTGGCGGACGGCCCACCATCTCCAGTGATTCTGCCTGGTTGGGGTCGGATGTCAGACCCCCTTTGTACAGTTCTCCGCGGAGGATCCCATGTCCCGCGGAGACGGTCTCGCTCGCCAGTTGCAGCTGATGCAGATGCTGGAGCACCGGCAACAGATCGCGGTGCCCGAGGTGGCGGCCGAGCTCGGATACACGGCGCGCACCGTGTATCGCGATCTTCAGGTTCTGGAGCGGGTGGGCGTGCCCATCTACCAGGACCGCCGCGGCCGGCAAGCCCGCTGGCGGGTGATGGAGGGCTACCGGCGGCGGCTGTCGATCACGTTGAGCTGGCCGGAGATGCTGGCGCTGGTGGCGGCCCGCAAGATGCTGGAGGGAGTCTCCGCGCCCGCGCTCGCCGAGGCGGCCGCCAGCGCGGTGGCCAAGGTGGGCGAGGCGCTGCCGCGCGAGGTCGGGGAGCGGGCGGCGAGCTTCGAGGGGATGCTGTCCGCCCTGCCCGGCCCGGCCCACGACTACCGGGGCAAGGAGGAAGCGCTGCGCACGCTGATCGACGCCATCGAGGCGCACGAGTCGGTGAGCCTTGCGCACCGCAAGCCCGGCCAGCGGAAGGCGGCGGAGCGCACCGTCGATCCGTACCTGCTGCACGTGCAGGGGGCGGCGGTGTACCTGATCGGGTTCTGCCACCAGCGCAACGCCGTCCGCACCTTCCTCCTGGACCGCATCGAGTCGGTCACGCGGACGCGCGCTCTCTTCGCGGCCCGGGTGCCGTTCGCCCTGGGGGCGATCCTGCAGGGGGCGCTCGGGCCCTGGGAGGGTGCGCCGCAGCGCATCCGGCTGCGCTTCGAGCCGGAGATCGCTTCCCTGGCGGCGGAGCGGCGCGTCCATCCCACGCAGGCCATGCAGTGGCGGAGCGACGGCGGACTGGACGTCGAGCTGCGCGCCCCCGTCTGCCCGGCGCTGATGACCTGGCTGCTCGGATGGGGCAGCCAGGTGCGCATCATCTCGCCCGCTTCGCTGGTCGGGCGGGTGCGCCGCGCGCACGAGCGCG